>NZ_BAAJMJ010000003.1:0-300000 GCF_057552415.1 Pseudoalteromonas sp. NH0006-26 | reverse complement strand
TTTATCTATCAATGCAATTTTAAAATCATCTATATCCTTGACGCAGCTTGCCAAATTTTCTTGATGTGCATATTCATTAATACCAATTAAAAAAACTTTATTAGTCATGATTTATCCTTGTTAACATACCTGTTTAACTTTGAGCAGAAAGATATTTCAAGAATCAAGATGAAATGAAACGTTCTAATCATTTTTAGTTATTAGTTCATGTAACACTTTAATTGAATGCAAAGTAACTTACTAGTTCGTTAATTTATTTTCACTAAACCGTTAAAAATTTGTAGGATCATTTTTTTACTTCAGCCTAACTCCTTCGCGCGAAATAAATTTCACTATATCGGGGTTAGCCATAGCAATATACAGGCACAATCTAATTTAAAACTTATAGCTTAAAGCTTTATGCTCTTTTTTTAATCTGAAAGCTGATGGCTCCTTTCCCCTTTCTAACTCGTTAACTTCTTCAAAACACGAAAATGCGAGGGTCAGGTCTTATTTCTTGCCAAGACCAAACATCAATTCCATGGTTAACACCATTCCCCGTCATCACGCCCTGAAAATAAGCAATTGAGAGTAATATCGCGCATGGATGCGCGATAAGGCGAAACTAGGCCATGGATGGCCTATCTTCGCCATTTACGTTCACATCAATTAATTATTTGAAGGAAATAGCGTGATGCTCGGGTGGCGCTAGGAGAGTCCAGAGAGGGGTCAGCGGCAGCCCCTCTTTGGCTGCCGTCGTCAGCGCGACAAAACCTTGAATAAGGTTTCTAATTTAGGTCACGGATTTATCCAGACAAAAGTTAGCAATAAAAACCATCAGCCAAGTTGATACAACTTTTTGGGCTAAAGCCCAACCTACAAACCACGCACGCCAGCAAGCTTGGCTCCTACAGAAATACCTTTAACCTCGGTGCAGCGCGAAGCGCCTCTGAGTTCCCTGTGGTGAAATTCACTTATCGCCCTAAAGAGCGACCTACAAACAATACATATTTACGTGCTTGGGAGGTGGTAATGATATTGGAGAATCGTTGGGTTTCGTTGCACTCTACCCAACCTACAAACCATTCACGGCTAAAGCCGACTCCAACAACAATACTTAACCTCTGTGTAGCGAAGCGCCTCTGTGATCTCTGTGGTGAAATTCTTTTTCTCGCTTTTTTCGTCCTAAAGGACGACCTACAAACAATGCATATTTACGTGTTTGGGGGATGGTAATGATATTGGAGAATCGTTGGGTTTCGTTTCACTCTACCCAACCTACCCCATATAATTTATGGCGAATCACCACACACAAAAAAGCCGCTGCATTGCTGCAACGGCTTTTATAATTTCGATAAATCCCACTCTACAGTGGAACTTACTACCCATTAAAGTTCAAAAATTAGTCGCGGTATGTCTCAATCGGAGGACATGCACATACTAAATTACGGTCGCCATATACGTCATCGATACGCGTAACCGTTGGCCAGAACTTGTCTTTAGCTACTGCTGGTACTGGGAAGGCAGCGTAAAAACGGTCATACGCGCGGTCCCATTCATTACCTAACACATCAGCTTGTGTGTGCGGTGCAAATACCAATGGGTTGTTTTCGATAGACCATTCACCAGAAATGATTTTATCAATTTCACCTTTAATCGATACCATCGCTTCGATAAAACGGTCAATCTCGCCCTTAGACTCAGATTCAGTTGGCTCAATCATTAATGTGCCCGCTACTGGGAACGACATCGTTGGTGAGTGAAAACCATAATCTTGTAAGCGCTTAGCAACGTCCATTTCAGTAATGCCTGAGGCTTCTTTTAATGGGCGTAGGTCAATAATACATTCGTGAGCAACGCGATTATTACGGCCACGGTATAAAATTGGGAAGTGCTTGCTCAGCTCATTGCTTAGGTAGTTAGCATTTACAATCGCCATTTCTGTCGCTTGTTTTAAGCCCTCAGAGCCCATCATGGCAATGTAAGCCCATGAAATAGGTAAAATAGCTGCAGAGCCGTAAGGCGCTGCCGATACTGCACCATTTCCTTCATTAGTACCTGGTACGTTAATTACGCTGTGGTTTGGCATAAATGGCGCAAGGTGCGATTTAACACCAATTGGGCCAACACCTGGGCCACCGCCGCCGTGTGGAATACAGAAGGTTTTGTGTAAGTTTAAGTGCGATACGTCTGAGCCAATAAAGCCTGGGCTAGTAACACCTACTTGGGCGTTCATGTTTGCGCCATCCATGTAAACTTGGCCACCGTGCTGGTGAACAATTTCACATAACTCACGAATTGTTTCTTCGTATACACCGTGGGTAGATGGGTACGTTACCATGGCACATGATAGGTTTTCAGAGACTTCTTCAGCTTTTGCTTTTAGGTCTTCCATATCGATATTACCGTTCTTATCACAGTTAACAACCACAATTTTCATGCTGGCCATTTGTGCCGATGCTGGGTTAGTACCGTGCGCAGAACTTGGGATTAAACATACGTTACGGTGCGCATCCCCTCGTGACTCGTGGTATTTACGAATGGCGATAAGGCCTGCGTATTCACCTTGTGCACCTGAATTTGGTTGCAATGAAACCGCGTCGTAACCGGTAATGTTAACTAGCCAATCGTGTAGTTCGTTAATCATTACTTGGTAACCTTCTGCTTGGTCTAGCGGGCAGAATGGGTGAAGGTTTGCAAATTCAGGCCATGTAATTGGGATCATTTCAGCGGTCGCGTTTAGCTTCATAGTACATGAACCTAACGAGATCATAGAATGATTAAGCGCTAAATCTTTGTTTTCAAGGCGCTTAATATAGCGAAGCATGTCTGTTTCGCTGTGGTAGCTGTTAAAGTTTGGATGCGTTAGTATTTCATCATCACGCACTAGGCTTGCAGGAATAGACTCGCTGCCATTTGCTTCAACATCAGCAGCAATCGCATCTACGCTTAGGCCATGGCCTTCGCCTAAAATAATATCAAATAACTCAGCAACGTCTGCACGGGTTGTGGTTTCTGATACTGAAATTGAGTATTCACCCGCATGGTTAGCAGCAAAGTTAACGCCTTTAGCCACAGCACGCGCAATCACGTCGGCTTTGTTTTCATCAACTACCGTTAATGTGTCAAACCAAGTAGTGTGTTTAAGTGCCACACCTTTTGCTTTTAAGCCGGTTGCTAAAATATCAGCAAAACGGTGAATGCGTTGTGCAATGGTTTTTAAGCCTTGCGGGCCATGGTATACCGCGTAAAACGCCGCCATGTTCGCTAGCAATACTTGCGCAGTACAAATGTTTGAATTGGCTTTGTCGCGGCGAATATGTTGCTCACGGGTTTGCATTGCCATACGTAATGCATCGTTACCTAAACGGTCTTTTGATACACCAATAATACGACCTGGTAATGAACGTTTGTACGCATCACGTGTTGCAAAAAATGCAGCATGTGGACCGCCGTAACCCATAGGTACGCCAAAACGCTGCGCTGAACCAAGTACTACGTCGGCGCCTAATTTACCCGGTGCTTTTAATAGTAATAAGCTCATAATGTCGGCAGCTACACAGGCAATCGCTTTTTTGCTTTGTACGCCAGCTATTAGGTCTGTTATGTCAACAATTTCGCCTGATGTTGATGGGTATTGGAATAACGCACCAAAAATATCGTGGTTCACAGCATCGGCGGCTTTACCTACAATAATTTCAAAACCAAATTGCTCTGCACGGGTGCTCACTACGTCAATGGTTTGCGTGTGTACGTCGTCGGCAATAAAGAACGCATTGGCTTTTTTAGCTTTAGATACACGTTTTGCCAGGCCCATAGCCTCGGCTGCAGCGGTTGATTCGTCAAGCAGTGAGGCACTTGCTAAATCTAGGCCGGTAATATCTAGGGTCATAGTCTGGAAATTTAATAGTGACTCTAAACGCCCTTGTGCAATCTCTGGCTGATACGGTGTGTACGCTGTATACCAACCCGGATTTTCAAGTACGTTACGTAAAATTACGTGCGGTACGTGAGTTGGGTGGTAGCCTTGGCCAATATACGATTTGAACACTTTATTTTTGCTTGCTACTGATTTTAAGTAGCTTAGTGTTTCAACTTCGGTGCGGCTTTCGCCGATATTAAGACCTTGCTCAAGACGAATACCAGCAGGTACAGTTTGACCGATCAGCTCTTCAACGCTCGATACTTCAAGAGCGCTAAGCATGTTGTTTACTTGCGCTGGGCTTGGCCCAATATGGCGGCGAATAAAATCTTGCTTTTGCTCTAATTGTTCAAGAGATTTGGCGTTTGACATGTGTCCAGATTCCTATGATCCAAAAAAATGTGATTATTACTAATGGGTAACTAGCAATAATAAAAATATGTATGATTTAGCGGCTCACTTTGTATGGAAAAATAAGCGCTTTAATCATAAAAGCCCCAATGTTTTAACATAGAGGGGCTTTTATTAATTAACGATTAGTCTTCGTCAATTGTATGCGCGTAACCTTCAGCGTCTAATAAGTTATCTAACTCAGACTCTTCTGACGCTTTAATGCGGAATAACCAACCGTCGCCGTATGCGTCGTTGTTTACTGTTTCAGGCGCATCTTCTAGCTCTTCGTTAATAGCAACAATTTCACCGCTAATTGGCGCGTAAATGTCTGATGCAGCCTTTACTGACTCTGCTACTGCACAATCTTCGCCTGCATCTACTTCGTCGCCTACTTCTGGTAATTCAACAAATACCATGTCGCCAAGTAGTTCTTGCGCATGCTCAGAAATACCAACAGTGTAAGTGCCGTCGCCTTCGTTACGAACCCACTCGTGTGAAGGTGCGTATTTTAACTCGCTAGGGATATTGCTCATTTTTTTCATCCTTTGGTTTAGATTGGGAGAATACCAATGAATAAGGCTAACTTATTTATTGGTATAACCAAATTATTTAGATTATTGATTTACCGTTACGTACAAAGCCCGATTTAACTACTTTTACGTTAACTAATTTTTTACGCATTTCTACTTGAGCCGTGTCGCCGGTTGAACGCGGTACACGTGCTAATGCAACACTATAGCCCAATGTTGGTGAGAATGTGCCAGATGTAATAACACCTTCACCACCATCAACAATTACTTTAGAACCACTGCGTAGTACGCCTTTTTCTTCAAGAATAAGACCTACTTGCTTGTGAGTGCTTTTTTCTGCACGCTGTTTTACCAAAACATCACGACCAATAAAGTCACGATCTTCTGGTTCCCATGCAATAGTCCATGCCATGTTAGCAGCCAGTGGTGATACGCTTTCGTCCATATCTAGGCCGTAAAGGTTCATACCGGCTTCTAAACGCAATGTATCACGCGCGCCTAAGCCCGCAGGCGCTACACCGGCATCAAGCAATTGCTGCCATAAATCGGCGGCTTGCTCGTTTGGTACTACAATTTCGTAACCGTCTTCGCCAGTATAACCTGTTGTAGCAATAAATAAATCACCGGCTTGAACACCAAAAAATGGCTTCATGCCTTCTACTGCAGCTTGCTGGTCTGCGTTTAATACCTGGGCTGTTTTAGCACGTGCATTAGGGCCTTGAACCGCAATCATGGCGTATTCTGGGCGCTCAGTAACCGTTACAGCAAAATCGCTCGACACTTTAGCTAAATGTGCTAAATCTTTTTCACGGGTCGCTGAGTTAACCACTAAGCGATAAAATGTTTCGCTAAAGTAGTAAATAATTAAGTCGTCGATTACGCCGCCTTGCTCGTTAAGCATGCCAGTGTAAAGCGCTTTACCTGGTACAGTTAACTTAGCAACATCATTAGCCACTAACTTGCGTAAAAACGCTTGTGCTTGCTCACCTTGTATATCAACAATGGTCATGTGTGATACGTCGAACATACCCGCATCGTTACGCACGGCGTTGTGCTCTTCTATTTGTGAGCCGTAGTTAATTGGCATTTCCCAGCCATGAAAATCAACCATTTTTGCGCCGGCTTCAAGGTGCTTTGCATGTAATACTGTTTTAGAAGTCATAATATTCCTTCACTTTTAAATTAACCCATGTGTGTGGGCGTGGCCTCAATTAAATGAGGGGGAATAACATGGTAGCCATTAATAAGCCTACCAAATTGTAATCTTTAACTTTTACCCGTTAGGCTGCTTGAGTGTTGGTAACACTAAAGCCCTGTTGCTGCATATACTGTTGCCACTTATCAAGGGTGGCCGTTTTAGCAATAACAATAAACTGCTGTTCGTTATTTTGATCTACTGCAGTAACAAACACATCATCACTTTGCGCGCCATAGCAAAGCTGCGCATCAGCAAGGCGTAACCCTGGGGTTAGTTTAAATGCCTCTACTAAGGTATCAAATGCATTGTCGCCTTTTAAAGTAAAGGTTGCTAAATCGGTGCGTACCACAAAGTCGATATCGTATCTAAGCTGTTGCTCGTTAATGAGCGCTTGTAATTGCAGGCTGGCATTAACTGGAAGCACAAATCGAAAGGCGGTTTCGCTAAAGTAATAAACGGCGTAGCTAAAATCAGAATTTAAATCGCCATCCAGTGTGCCTTTAAAGCCAAAGCCACTAGCGGTAAGTTTGGTGAGGTCATGACCTAAAATAGCACTTAAAAATACCGATGCTTCACTACCACTAAAGTCAATAACAACGTGATTGCTATCGGCTTGTAAGGCATTAATAACCGCGCTGTTAGCGTTGCTATGGCGGGCAAACATAATCGGGTTAAAGGTCATAACAAATACCTATCAATCTTTAATAGCAAAAGTATATTGCGCAAGCCTTACAACAACAAATTGTAATTACTTATCAATTGATAAATAATACTTATATATATAGCCATATAAATAGTAATTTTAAATATGAAAAACATTTCAACCGACAGTTTACGAACTTTTGTTATGGTGGTTGAGGTTGGTGGATTTGCCAAAGCAGGCGATTTACTTGGCCTTTCGCAACCTGCGGTGAGCTTGCAAGTAAAACGTTTAGAAGATTTACTCGGCTATAAATTATTTAAAAAGCAGGGGCAACGACAAGTGCTCAACCAATATGGTGAGTTATTACTGCCTATGGCAAAGCAAATGGTGCAGCATAACGATGCCATTTTGCAGTTGTTCACCTCAGAAAGTGTTACCGGTAAAGTACGCTTGGGGATCCCTAGCGAATTTGCAGCGCGTATTTTGCCCTCCATTATTGGCGATTTTGTGGCGCTCTACCCTGAGGTATCACTTGAAGTAAAATCACGTTTAAGTAAACACTTACTCTCTGATGAGCGCCAAGATCAATTTGATTTAGTGTTAGCGCTTAACGAGCAACTTGACTCAGAAAAGTTCCCTATTTTTATTCAAGACCAATTAGTGTGGGTGGGCGACCTATCACTGGCGCAAAATGAAACGGTCACCTTAGTAACCGCCCCTGAGGGCTGTATTTATCGCCGCAGAGCAACTCAAGCACTTGAAAAGGCAGGTATTAAATACCGAATTGTGTATAGTAATGCCGATTTAACCGGTTTAATTGCCGCATTAAAAGAAGGCCTAGGCATAACAGTGCTCGCAAAAAGTACCGTACCTAACGATTTAGCCTATCACTTACACACTAAACATTTACCTGCGCTTGGTAGCATAGGTATTAGTTTAGTAAAAACCGCCAGCGAACCTGAAAACGCGGTATTTAAACTCGCCGAATTTATTAAGCTGCGCTTAGGTTACCCCACTCCTTAACTAATCTGAAGTCTGGATAATAAATCTATCTCAAGCAACGTTCAGGTTAAATTAACCGCCACCAGCCGTACATTATGTTGGTTTTATAAAGCTAAGCTAAACACTTAGTAAAAAATGTTATAAAAACAGCGCATTTTTACGGCGATTGTAAACAAAAGTAAAACTAAATAATATTGATTCTCATTCGTTAACATGTTTAAATTACGCCAATTCCAGTAGTTGAACTATTTTTAGGGTAACCAATGTCACACAAATTTTTAGTTTCTTCATTAACTGCAGCCGTAGCGCTGTCTTTAAGTGCTACAGCAATGGCAAAAGATGCCGGCGGCGTTGAACGCAATTTTGAGCAAATTACCGTTATTGGCTCACAAGCAGCAATTAACGATATTCCAGGGTCTGCTACATTTATCTCTGATGAAGAATTGCAAAAATTCGAATTTACCGATATTTCTCGTGTTTTAGCATCTGTACCTGGTGTATACGTGCAAGAAGAAGATGGCTACGGCCTGCGCCCAAACATTGGTATGCGTGGCACAGGTACTGGCCGTAACGATAAAATTTCAGTGATGGAAGACGGTGTTTTAGTTGCACCGGCTCCTTACTCTGCACCATCGGCTTATTACTTCCCAACTATGGGTCGTATGGAGTCTATTGAAGTATTAAAAGGTGCTGCCTCTGTTAAATATGGCCCGCGCACCACGGGTGGTGTATTAAATTTACTTTCTCGCAGCTTACCAACAGAAGCAAATAGCTCTATGGGTATGGTTGACGCGGCACTTGGTAGTGATGGTTACTACAAAGGTCACGCTTACTTCGCTAAAGAAAAAAATAACACAGCAGGCTTAATTGAAGTGTTTTCTTACGGCGCTGATGGCTTTAAAGAACTACCAGTAGGCGATGACAACACTGGTTTTGAAAAGAATGATGTATTGGTAAAGTTTGGCCATACCTTTGGTGAAAACGATGCCCACAACATTGAGTTTAAAGCTAAGTACTCTGAAGAAACATCAGACGAAACGTACATGGGCTTAACTGATGCCGATTACCAACAAAATCCTAACCGTCGTTACGCGGTATCGCAAAACGATGAGATGAACACTCGTCACAATGCATACCAAGTAAACTATGCATATCGCTTTGGTGAAGGTTACGAATTTTTAGCAACCGCTTATCTAAATGACTTCCACCGTAACTGGTACAAAGCCAGTAAAGTAAGCAAAAGCTACCTTGAGCAATACAGTGAATTTGAAGCAAACCCAACGGGTGAGGGTATCGAAAACATCGGTGTTAAAGCTAATAACCGCGACTACCAAGCTAAAGGTGTGCAATCTGAATTACACATTCCAGCGGGCGATCACTACATTACGGTTGGCGTACGTTACCACGAAGACGAAATGGATCGTTTCCAGTGGGAAGACAAATATACGCTTAATCAAGATTTAAGCATGACTCTTACCTCACAAGGCGCACCTGGCTCTAATAGCAATCGCTTAGACAGCGCAAAAGCAAGCACCCTATTTATTCAAGACGAATGGACAATGGATGCATTAGTAGTGAGTGCAGGTCTGCGTTATGAAGACATTACTATTACCCGTGAAGAGTGGGCGAAATCAGATCCAACTCGTAGCCAAGGCTTAACGAAAGATATTTCAAACGATACTGAGATTTTAGTGCCGTCATTAGGCGCTACTTACACACTTAACGATAACGTGACGCTACTTGCCGGTATTCAAAAAGGCTATGCACCCGCAGCGCCAGGCAATGCTGACCAAGACGAAGAAGAAAGCATCAATATTGAATTTGGTTCTCGTTTTAATGCAAGCGGCTTTAACGGTGAAGTGATTGCGTTCTTCTCAGATTACGACAACATGCACGGTAACTGTACTGCTGCGGTAGGTTGTAGCGATGACAACATTGGTGACCAATACAACTACGGTGAAGTAGAAGTATCGGGCTTTGAATTTAGCGCTGGTCGTACGTTTAATACTGCGTCGGTTGCGTTCCCAGTTAAGCTAACTTACACCTACACCAATTCAGAATTTAAAAACACGTTTGATTCGGAAATTTGGGGCTCAGTAGAAAAAGGCGATGCAATGCCTTACGTACCAGAGAACCAAGTTGCTTTATCATTTGGTGCCGAAGTGAATAACTTTGTTGTTAACAGCCAAATGCGTTACGTGTCGGATGCACATGCTGATCTTTCTGACTCAGGCTTAAATGCGATTGATAGCCGCGTAGTATGGGATTTAGCAGCTAAGTACCTAATTGATGAAAATCAAAAAGTATACCTAAGCGTAGATAACCTGTTTGATAAAACCTACATTGCTAACCGCGCAAATGGAGGTATTCAACCTGGTAAGCCACGTTCAGTACAAATGGGTTACTCTTACAGCTTTTAATAAAGCGATAACTTAAAAGTACAAAAAAGCCGAGGTTGATTAAATCAATCTCGGCTTTTTAATACCTATGCAATTAGCTTAGGATTAATTTGTTTCTGCGCGCTGGCGTAATACTTCAAACAAACAAATACCAGTTGCTACCGATACATTTAAGCTTGAAACCGTGCCTGCCATTGGAATTTTAACGAGCACATCACAATGCTCACGCGTTAAGCGGCGCATGCCCTCGCCTTCAGCACCCATCACAATCGCCATTGGGCCAGTTAAGCTGGCATCAAATACATGTGTGTCGGTTTCACCGGCAGTACCCACAACCCAAACGCCCGCGTCTTTTATTTCACGTAATGTACGTGCAAGGTTAGTTACCTGAATAAGCGGTACCGTTTCTGCTGCGCCACAGGCCACTTTTCGTGCTGTGCCATTAAGCTTTGCTGATTTATCTTTAGGAACAATCACCGCATGTACGCCCGCTGCATCGGCACTACGTAAGCAAGCACCTAAATTATGCGGATCGGTAATGCCATCAAGTACCAGTAAAAATGGCGTGTCTTCACGTTCAATGATCTCATCGAGATCTTTTTCATTAAACACTCGCGCCGCTTTTACGTTGGCAATAATGCCTTGATGCTGCTCATCTTTCGCTTTGTTATCAAGCGCTTTTCGTTGCATAAACTGTACTGAAATACCAAACTGACGCGCTTGCTCAATCACAGGCGATAAGCGCTTATCATCACGTCCTTTAAGGGCGTATATTTCTATAAAACGCTCTGGCTCTTTTGCTAAAATTGCTTCAACAGAGTGAAAGCCAAAAATTAATTCATTACTCACGAATTGCTTGCTCCTGGGCTATTACTTTTACGGGCATTTTTACCTGGTCTTTTAGGCTTTTTGACCGCTTTCTTTTTGGTTTTTTTCTTCGCGGTGGTGTCATCCGCTTTTACTTTAGACTTACCCGCTGCCTTAGTTTTACTTGCAGGCTTTTTTCCACCTTTTGGTTTTTTACTGTCGCTTGCTGACTTTTTACCCGGTATTTTACCGGCTTTAAGTTGCGAGCGAACGCTTGCTGGGGCATTCTTTTTTGGTGCACGACGGCGCGCATAACGATCTTGAGCCACATCGCCTTTAAGCGTTAAGTTTATACGGCGATCATCTAAACTAACCGAAGCAACCTGCACAGTTACTTTATCGCCTAAACGATAAACCGTATGTGTATGCTCACCAATTAAACAATGCTTAGCAGCATCGTGTTGGAAGTATTCATCACCTAAATTGGTAACATGAATTAATCCGTCAATTTGCAAATCATCTAAACGAATAAACAAACCAAAATTAGTAACCGATGAAATAACCCCGTTAAACTCCGTGCCTACATGATCTTGCATGTATTCACATTTTAGCCAATCGGCTACTTCACGGGTGGCATCGTCTGCGCGACGCTCAGTAGTAGAGCACTGCTCTCCAAGTTGATCGACTTCATCATCGCTGTAGGCATATTCACCTGACGTTTGTTGACCTTGCGCTTTTAACACCGCTTTAATTGCACGGTGTACCACTAAATCGGGGTAACGGCGAATTGGCGAGGTAAAGTGCGCGTAGGCCGATAATGCTAAACCAAAGTGACCTATGTTATCTGGCTGATATACCGCTTGCTTCATTGAGCGCAGTAGCATAGTTTGAATAAGTTCAGCTTCAGGACGATCCCCTAAACGAGCCAACACATGAGTGATTTCTTTCGGGGTGGGTTCATCGCTTAGCGTGCTCTCAATACCCAACTCAGTTAAAAACTGAGTAAAGTTACCCAGTTTTTCGCTATCAGGTTCATCATGCACCCTAAATAACGCACTTGCTTCGTGTTTCTCAAGTAATTTAGCCGCCGATACATTGGCTAAAATCATACATTCTTCAATCAGCTTGTGCGCATCGTTACGAATAACTGGCACAATAGATTCTATTTTACGCTGTGCGTTAAATACAAAACGGGTTTCGAGTGTTTCAAATTCAATTGCACCACGCTCTTGGCGTGCTGCTTTTAATGCCATGTACATTTGCTGTAAGTCAGTTAAATGTGGCACTACAGCTGCGTATTCTTTACGGAGCTTTTCGTCATTTTGTAAAATGGCATTTACTTTGGTGTAGGTTAAACGAGCATGCGAATTCATTAGTGCTTCGTAAAACTTATAGCCCGACAGCTTACCCTCTTGCGATACGGTCATTTCTGCAACCATACACAAGCGATCAACCTCAGGGTTAAGCGAGCACAAACCGTTAGACAATACTTTTGGCAGCATTGGAATAACTTGCTCAGGGAAATACACTGAGTTACCGCGCTCTATGGCTTCTTTGTTAAGCGGCGTGTTCATACCTACATAATGGGATACATCGGCAATGGCTACCCATAAACGCCAGCCACCTGATTTTTTAGGTTCACAATAAACAGCGTCATCAAAGTCGCGAGCGTCTTCGCCATCAATAGTGACAAGTGGTAAGCCGCGTAAATCAACACGGCCTTGCTTATCGGCTTCTTCAACAAATTCACCTAAGTGGGCAACTTGTTGTTCAACCTCTTCAGGCCACACGTGTGGAATATCGTGATTACGCAGCGCAACTTCAATTTCCATACCCGGCGCTAAATGCTCGCCTAATACGTCAATCACTTTACCTACCGCATTCATATTGCGGCTTTGATTTTGGGTTATTTGCACTTGCACCATTTGGTTGTGGCGTGCGCCTTTTTCGTTACCCGGTAAAATAATAATATCTTGAGTAATGCGCGGATCTTCAGCAACCACAACGGCAATACCATGCTCAACAAAATAACGGCCAACAATAGGCGCTCGTTCATTAGTAAGCACTTTAATAATACGGGCATCGCATTTTGAGCCTGAACCACGCTTAGTGCCTTTCGCAAGAACAATGTCGCCATGTAGCACCATATTCATTTGATGCTTAGCAATAAACCAGTCTTTGCTCTCGCCTTCAACTTCTAAAAAGCCAAAACCGTCTCTGTGACCGACAACTTTGCCTTTGGTTAAACCGGCTTCGTCAATCAGGGCATAACATTTAAATTTATTAAAATACAATTGCCCGTCGCGCTCCATGGCACGAAGTCGGCGCTTAAATGCTATTTGTCGTTCTTCATCGTTGACCGCGAGTTCTTCGCATAGTTGCGTGTAATTAGCAGGTTTTGAACGCTCTTGAAGGTGAGTAAGTATAAACTCACGACTAGGGACTGGGTTTTCGTACTTTTCTTGTTCTCGACTGAGATTTGGATCTTGGTTTGACATTCACTATCTTGTTAGTTGGTTATGTAAGCATTTTAACTCATATACTCGAAATGAGACAGGTAAAAGCCATTAAACTTTTAATAAAGCGTTATTAGCTTTTGCATTTTGTAGCAATGTAGCTAAATAACACTTAACACCTACTTAATTAATGCACATGAAAGTGAGTAAATTAACTGTAGTTATGTTTACTCACTTTTATAAAAACAGCTTACTTTTGCTGTAGTTTCTTCCATAAAAGCGTGCTGATGTTTTCAATAAAAGCCGAGTCTTGTGCAGCCATAACATCGAGTATTGGTTTGTTCATTTGGGTTTTGTTTTGAGCGTATATCCAACGATTTTTATTAAAGCTTTGCGCAAACTCTAACACACCCGTTTGCAAGGCTTGCTCATCATCAAAAATCGCTTCTACCACATTTTGTTGTAGCAGTTTATGCGCATCAACACGCTCGCCAGTCATAGCTAAGCGGTTAAAAAACTGCGGATTAATCGCTTTATTAATAATCGGAAACATAGACGGTACAAACGGTACCAGTACATCAACTTCAGGAAAGCAGAAAAAGCCTTTGTCAGATTTCATAAACCGAAAATCACAGGCACATGCCAACACCGAGCCATTACCATAAGTGTGACCGTTTAGTGCAGCAATAATAGGCATAGGAAACGTCACTATGCGTTTAAATAACTGCCCTATCGAATTCATAAAATCGGCAATAACTGTAGGCGTATTATCTGGACTTGCCATCCACTGTAAATCTATTCCCAATGACCAGCTTTTATCACTGTTTGAGGTTAATACCACGGCGTTAATATCGCCATTGGCTTCTATGCTATCTAAGTGTTGATTAAGCTCAGCTATAAAACTAGGGTTATGGCGGTTTTCAGCGGTATTCATGGTAAGTATTGCCACGTTTTGCTCAGTGGTGATTTTTATTAATGCGGTCATTCGAGCCTCTTTGAGTGCATTTAGCTGCGCTTTTAGCACTTTTCGTTACTTTTATAGTTATAAATAGCATAGTAACGCGTAGTTTTGATTTTACAATCGCTATTACACTTAAAAAGTTAACCCCTTAATGGTTGCAAATTAATTATTAAGGCTTTTAAAAATTTCATCTTAAGTAATTAATAGTAATGTTAAACTGCATTAAAAGCAGCGCAAGGAAACATCATGCAGTCCCAACAACAAAGCTTAATTTACTTACACATTGCCGTCCTTTTATTTGGCGGTACCGCCTTATTCGCAAAGCTAATTGGTTTAAATGCATTAGATATTACCGCTTATCGCGCGGCTATTGCTGGGGTGGCAATTTGTGTGCTGCTGACATTGCAAAAAAAGCCTATTAAGCTGCGCCGCGCTAAAGATTATGTGATTGCCATTTTATTGGGCATTGCTGTGGGAATTCATTGGGTAACCTACTTTGCTGGCATGCAATTGGCGGGAATTACCGTGGGCATGTTAGCCTTTTTTACCTATCCGGTGATCACGGTATTTTTAGAGCCTCTATTTAATAAAAGTAAGCCCAAAGCAAAAGATATAATAAGCGCTATAGTGGTGATTATTGGCATTTATTTATTGATCCCTAACGTTAATTTAGGCGATGACATCACTTTAGGCGTTGTGACGGGGGTGGTATCAGCATTGTTTTTTGCTATTCGTAATATTACCCATAAACGCTACTTTAGCGAGTATGGTGGACCGCAAACCATGTTTTATCAAACGTTAGTCGCAAGCTTGATGCTGTGTGCTTTTATTGAAGTGTCCATAACACAAATTAATGATGCTGATTTAATATTGCTGCTTATTGCGGGTGTGGTTTTTACTGCAATGCCGCATTCGTTATTTGCAGCAAGTTTAAAAAATTTATCAGCAGCGACCGCTGGATTGATTTCTTGCTTACAGCCTCTTTATGGCACAATACTGGCTATAATTATTCTGCACGAACGCCCCTCAGTGATGACCCTGATTGGCGGCGCACTGATTGTTAGTGCTGCGTGCTTTGAAACTTGGTCAATTTCACGGAAAAAGCAGCCATGAAAATATTTGCTCATAGAGGCACAAGCACACACTTTCCTGAAAATACGCAAAGCGCCATTATGGCGGCGTTAAAAGCGAATGTAGATGGCATTGAGGTTGATGTACAAAGCGCACTTGATGACTACGTGATTATTCACGATACCTACCTAGATAGAACCACTAATGGTAAGGGTAAAGTGTGCGACCTAAGCGCTCAGCAAATTCAACAATTTGATGCGGGAAATGGCGAGCAAGTACCTACCCTGCAGCAATTAATTGACTGGAATAACAACCAAACCTTACTTAATTTAGAGCTAAAACATACCTTTGAACTAGAAAAGTTTGCCACCCAACTGGAAATGAATATTGCCGCAAACAAAATATCCGCTGACAATATTTTAGTTTCATCATTTAATCATCATCAACTACACTGGCTAAAGAGCCGCTTACCTTGGCTTAAAATTGGCGCACTTACTGCATCAATTCCATTGCAGTATGCAAAGTTTGCTGAGGACTTACAGGCCTTTAGCATTCATGTTGACAAAAACTTTATGAACAAGTCGTTTGTTGACGATGCCAAATTGCGCGGCTTACAGGTGTTTGCCTACACCGTTGATGAAATTGAAGATATTAAACTGATGCTTGCCTGTGGCATAGATGGCATTTTTACTAACGACCCTGAACGAACTAAGCATTATTTAGCGCAATTAAATGAACTATAACTAATTATTTAATTGCTATTTATGCTATAAAAACAATAATTTAGTAGGTCACTATTTAATGAGTAGCTACATGCGTATTTATAATTTTTTAGAACAAACTTTGTTTTTTACTTTAACCCGAAAAATAGTGGGTAATTTAAGCTTTGTATTTTTATTTCAAGCTATTACATTATTTTGGTTACATAGTAGCTTAGCTGAGACCCAGCAAAACACAGGGCTGTTTTGGGCGCTTACTTTGCTGATTATTGCAGGGTTTATTTTTACTATTTTTTATATGCGCTTTTTAATTGTGCGCCCGGTAAAAGCCATGCGTGATACGCTGATCAATATTAATCAACAAGATGCCAACTTAGCTGCCAAACTTCCTCATTTTACTTTTGACGAATTTAGAGACTTAAGCGAACAATACAACCAGTTTACTACCCATTTAAACAGCTTATTAAGTACGACCTACAGCAGTGCTCAAGAGAGCGTACAAAGTAATAGCCAAGTTACTCAATCAATGCAGCACACAGAGCAACTAAGCGAACAGCAAATTAATTTAAGTCACACCATAATTAATGCCAGTAACCAAATTACTCAAAGCCTGCAAAATATTGTGAGCAATACCGATAGTGTGCACCAAGTTAATAATGAACACCTTAGCTTTGTTAAGCTCTCTGCTAGCGAACTGTCAAAACTGGTTGAACAGGTGAGACTTATTAATGAAATGCTGGGTAGTTTCTCTAAAACAATTGCAGGCTTAAAAGAGAACAGCGAGAACATTCGTAGCATTTTAAAAATGGTTGAAGAGTTTTCTGATCAAACTAACTTATTAGCACTGAATGCGGCAATTGAAGCAGCGCGAGCCGGAGAAGCAGGGCGAGGTTTTGCCGTGGTTGCCGATGAAGTTCGTACCCTATCGGTTAAAGTAAGTGATGCAACACGCCAAATTAGTGATTTTATTACCCAAATGAATGAGCTGGTTAATGAAACCAATAAAGAGTCTCAGCAGTTAATTAGTCACTCTAATAACGCACAAACTGCAATCAACGATACCTCAGAAGGTTTTGGAAAAATGCTCAATGAATTTGAGCACAATCAGCAACAGTTGCAGCAAATAGCCAATGCTGTACATTTGCTCGAAGATACGCAAAACCAAACCCATGAATCGGTTGAACAAATAGTGGCACTTGGCGAACAGGCAAAGCAACAAATAGACACCGCATTGCATGACTCTGAGCAGTCACAAAAACTGAGTCAACAAACCCAACAACAGCTAAAGCGTTTTGTAGACTAGGGCCTGACTAGTTTTACCCAAGCCCCGATTATGCTAAATTACGCGGCTTAGAATATAACTGTGTGAAGCATGTGAGCGACGTAAAACCAAATTATGAACAGCTAGCCCAACAAATAAAGCTATGGGGTCAACAACTTGGCTTTAGTGAAGTGGGTATTACTGACATTGATTTAACTAAGCATGAAGCACAGCTACAGCGTTGGCTTGATGCGGGTTTTCATGGCTCAATGGATTATATGGCGGCACATGGGATGAAGCGCGCTCGCCCTAATGAGTTAGTACCCGGAACACAGCGGGTTATTTCAGTTAAAATGAATTACCTCCCACCTGATTCTGGCTTCGCCAAAAACCTTAAAAATACCGAAAAAGCCTATATCAGCCGATATGCCCTTGGCCGTGACTATCATAAGTTGATGCGCAACCGAATCAAACAGTTAGGTAAAAAAATTGAACAACATGTGGGTGACTATAGCTTTAGACCTTTTGTTGATTCAGCCCCTGTACTTGAACGTCAACTCGCTGAAAAAGCGGGATTAGGCTGGCGCGGAAAGCATTCTTTATTAATAAATAAAGAGGCGGGTTCTTGGTTCTTTTTAGGTGAGCTTTTTGTCGACTTACCTTTACCTATTGATAACGAAAACACTTTTGAGGGCTGCGGCAAATGCGTTGCCTGCATAACACTTTGCCCTACTGGTGCTATTGTAGAACCTTATGTGGTTGATGCGCGTAAGTGCATTTCGTATTTAACTATAGAGCATCAAGGTGCTATTCCTGAGCAATACAGAGCATTAATGGGAAATCGCATTTATGGCTGTGACGATTGCCAATTGGTATGCCCATGGAACCGCTACGGAAAAATTACTGATGAGGCTGACTTTCATCCTCGTACACAATTAAAAAACAAAGATTTACTCGAGTTATTTGCTTGGGATGAAACTACCTTTTTAAAAAATACCGAGGGCAGTCCAATCCGCCGCATTGGCCATGAACGTTGGCTACGAAATATAGCCGTTGGCTTAGGCAACGCAGATTTTAGCCCGGCAATTATTGCTGCGCTCGAAGATAAACGCCAAACGGTAAGTGATATGGTGGGTGAACATATAAATTGGGCACTCGCCCAGCAACACGATAAACAAAGGCAAAAGCTACGTAAAACAGCACGGTTAATTCGTATAGTTGAAAAAGGCTTACCCAGAGACGCATAAGCCTTTTACCCTTTTAACCTCCTCTGCGATCTCTTAGTTCTCTTTGTGCATAATTTACTAATATATGATTTAACACAGAGAAGAAAATGAGGAGTAAATGAGAAGCCACAATTAAAGTACAGATTTTAGTTAATCTGTAGCGCACACCTTTCGTATTTAACCTTTAAAAGACGCGACATAAAGTCGCTGCTACAAGTTAATGTATCAATCGTAGCAAGGAGTTTACCCCGCGCCTCGCAGCCCGTAACCCGCACCTTTAGCCTTTGTCTGTAATCACTTCCTCTGTAACCTCTTAGCTCTCTTTGTGCATAATTTACTAAGTATCCTATTGAACACAGAGAAGAGAATGAGGAGTAAATGAGAAGCCACAATTAAGGTACAGATTTTAGTTAATCTGTAGCGCACACCTTTCGTATTTAACCTTAAAAAGACGCGACATAAAGTCGCTGCTATAGGTTATTTGCCTAATCGTAGCAAGCAATTTACCCCGCGCCTCGCAGCCCGTAACCCGCACCTTTAGCCCTTGTCTGTAATCACTTCCTCTGTGACCTCTTAGCTCTCTTTGTGCATAATTTACTAATATATGATTTAACACAGAGAAGAAAATGAGGAGTAAATGAGAAGTCACAATTAAAGTACAGATTTTAGTTAATCTGTATCGCACACCTTTCGTATTTAACCTTTAAAAGACGCGACATAAAGTCGCTGCTACAAGTTAATGTATCAATCGTAGCAAGGAGTTTACCCCGCGCCTCGCAGCCCGTAACCCGCACCTTTAGCCTTTCAACAATAAAGCGAGATCTTGCTCTATCTCTGAGAACGCTTTTTTAACCTGATCAACAGATTCTTGCCGTGCCACCGAATTTTGTATTGTTTCATCGACCTTTCTGTAAATAAACACTTCTTGGTCTTCATCGAGTCCCATGGTTGGGATCCGCTCTTCTAGCTCTTCTTGAAGTCGTTTAAACACTTTTTCGTTATTTATCCGGCTGTCGTTAAGCAATCCAATTAAACTATGAAACTTACTGTGAACAGTACTCGCCACTTTGTTTAATCGCTCTTGCTGCGAAACCAACATTTGCTTAGTGGTAATAGCCCGCAACTGCTGCTCAGTTACACTAACAATAAAGCAAATATGGTCACGAATTCGCCCGTGTTTTTGCTCGTCGTGTTCTGGCATATTTAAAATCAGCAAACTGACAAACTCGTAATTAACTAAAATTCGATGAGAAAATTCATGCAATCGCCCTTTGCTTTTAAGCATTTCAAATAACTCAATAACAATGGGTGAACACACGCCATTTAATGCAAAGTGCGATTTCATATCGTTACATCTAAATTCAATATTACTTTGCAAGTTAAATGCCTGTAAGCACTCCACTAACGCCTTGCCTAACTCCTCTACATCGTTAATAAATCCAATATGTTCAATATAGTTAACTATCTGCCCCATTTCACTACTGTTAGCCATGGCATTAAAGGCGGTAGAGGTTGCTTCTTTTACCTGTTTTTCCAGTTGCTGTTTTTCTAGTAAAACCTGATTGAGTTTCTGTAACTTTTGCTTTAGTTCATCGTGCCCAAACGGTTTTACAATATAATCTTCAGCGCCGACAGAATACCCTTCCATACGCTCCTCAACCGTTCCCCTTGCGGATACAAACATCACAATAATGTCATGCGTAATAGGGTTCGCTTTAAGCTCTTTACATACCTCGTAACCATTCATTTTTGGCATGCTGACATCAAGTAAAATAACCTGAGGCATATACTCTTCAACCATACTTAAACACTCTTGGCCACTTGAGGCGAGCCTGAGCTCAAAGTCAAGTTCCTCTAGAATTTCTTCAATTATTTCGAGGTTAAATGGTTCATCGTCGACTGCAAGAATTTTAGTTAAAGCCATAATTTCTCATCCATATAAATCGTGTTCATTAAAACAATTCTGTTATTAGCTACTATTTTTCGCTAATTGCTCATCGGCTAAATATTCATCGAGGTTTATTTCTAAAGGAACTTGAATACTAATAGTAGCCCCACCTTGAGGGTTATTACAGGCTTTTATAGTTCCTTGATGTAAAGAGACAAATTCACGACACAAGGTAAGCCCTAATCCAGTACCACCTGCGCCACTATTTGTTTTACTGCTTTGCACAAACTTTTGAAAAACCGTTTCAAGTTCGTCTTCAGGTATTCCTATTCCGCTATCTATTACTTCAATATTTGCACAACCATTGTCTGTTTTCATGACAACTTCGATAGTGCTATGTTCTTTGCTAAATTTTAATGCATTACTCAATACGTTTCTAAGTACCTGATTAATTTGCTCTTCATCGCATTGCGCTATAACAGGTGGGTTTTCTGATTTAAATGCAATCTTAATATCTTTTTCTATGGCAATCCCAGCCACATCATCAATGCTTGTTTTAACAATAGTCGTTAAATCGCATGCTCGCGGGTTAAATGGGAATTTACCTACATCTAATTTCGACAAATCGAGTAGATTGTTAAGTAATGACAGTAGCCTTTGCCCACTTGATTCTATTCGGGTTAAATATTTTAAAAGTTTATCTTTACTAAAATCATCCTCTTCAAGCTTACTGATACCAAAGCGTGAAAAGCTTAGTATGGAATGCATGGGGGTTCTTAGCTCATGTGACATATTCGCCAAAAACTCTGATTTGCTTAAATTAGCTGCTTCAGCAATGTTTTTCGCATGCTCAAGTTGCGAAGTCCGCGCTCTGACCTGCTCTTCTAAAAGATCTTTCGCCTCAAGCAGTAAATCTTCTTTTTGTTTTAAATGGGTTACGTTTTTAAAAATAACCGCTAATGCTATCTCACCATGATGATCAATTTCATTAAATGAGCCAACAAGTGGAATTTTACTCCCATCTTTATTGACTATGTGTAAGTCACAACTAAATTGCCGATTACTGTTTAGGGTAGATATTTTATCTTTAATTGCCTTTACTGAATCGTCATCTAAAAAGTGAAATAACGAGTGAGCAATGAGCTTTTTAAACGGTAAATTAAATAGCTTTAAGCACGCGTCGTTAGCCTCTACTATTTTGCCTTTACGTTCAAAAAGTAAAATTGGATCGGGGGTGTTTTTAAAAATCACTTGCAGCAAACTGTCTTTTTCAATCAGAACATCGACTGTATCTTGTAGCCTTTCAACTAGCTCTGCGTTATGACGTTTTAGCAGTTCGGTTTGCCACAACTTATGTACTGCTTGTAATAACACATTGTCATCGAGTGGCTTAATTAAAACGTCTTCAACGCCTTGGCGAATCGCTTCAATCATAGAAACCTGAGCAGGGCGCGAGGTTAATAATAAGCAGCGGCTATGCGGTTGTATCTGCTTGAGGCTAGTAAATATATCTAAGCCAAGCCCTTCTTTTAAACTAAAGTCACTAATTAAAATATCAATCGTTCTGAGTTTGGCAATGTTAAGCGCCTCATCATGATTTGTAGCTGTGTATACCTCTATATGTGCACCCACTAAACTACTTTTTAGCATTTCTAAACGCTCACTAACATGATCAACTAACAAAATAGTAGGCAGTTTAAAAATATGATCAGGGCCGATTTCTAGTAACCCTTCAATAAATGAGGTGATTTCTTTATTAGAAAAAAATGGATAAATAATAGTGGCATCTGGAACAAGCTCGTTTAATTTACCAAATGCATCAAGCAGTTCACCACTTTCAGCCTTGGGCGCTAAAAGTAAAAATGATTGGTGGGTCGCTTGTTTTACCAGCGAAGCAACCAGAGTTGTTGGTGTCCCTTGTGAAAAGGCAAGCATATCGTATGCATCTATGTTGCTGCTTTGATCAAACATAGAATAATGAACTAATTCAACTTCACAACCAATTAGCTCAAGCAGTACTTTTAAGCGCATAGCAATCATGCTACTGCTATCAATAATAAGTATTTTTTGCGCCATTTATGTACACTTTTAAGAATTAATTAAACACCTTTTCAGCATAGTATAGAATTTTTGGTTTGGCATAATCGTCTACATAAATGTAATTTTTGCTTGCCTATAGTTGTGGGATTACATTAAATGCTTACCAAAAATAGTCAGGCTGTACAGCTGGTTATCCATCCTTGCAACATTGGGCAACTCTCCCCATACTGCAAAATCAAAATGCTTAAATAATTTAATGCTTGGTTCGTTATGGCTAAAAATAAACCCGAGTAACACTTCAATATCGAGCTTTTGTGCTTGTTGTTGTGCAAATTGCATCAACTTTTTACCCAACCCTTTTCCTTGGGCTGCCGCCGTAATGTAGATGCTTAGTTCAACGGTGCCATCGTAAGCTGGGCGCCCATAAAACGATTTATAACTAACCCAGGCTAATACTTGGTCATTTTCGCAGTAAACAAAAATAGGTCGTTGAGCTGTATGGCTATCAAACCAAGGTTGTTTGTCAGCAACGGTTACTTCTTCGGTATCGGCGGTCACCATTCGACTAGGGATAGTTTCATTGTAAATGGCAACAATAGCAGTTAAATCATCAGGTTTTGCTAAACGTATAGTCATAGAAAATAAGTAAAATTGATCAATTTTGTCTATAGTAGCGTATGATAAGTTACATAAACACCCATCGAATCGCATTCAAGGTAACCGCATGATAAGAAAATTAATATTCGGATTAACATTGGCTCTAGGCTGTGTATCTGTAACCACCAATGCAGCAGACACTAACAGCCCTTCAGCAAAGACAGATACCTGCGATGACTTCACAAATGTGTCACTGAGAAAGCTTCGTTCAACCGAAACGCTTAATCTATGTGAATTTAAAAATAAGCCACTGTTGATTGTTAACACTGCCAGCAATTGCGGCTTTACTTCTCAGTTTGAAGGGCTAGAAACGCTATACAAAAAATATAAAGAGCAAGGCTTAGTGGTGCTCGGTTTTCCATCTGACGATTTTTTTCAAGAAGAAAATGACGAAAAAGATACGGCTAAAGTCTGTTATGTAAATTACGGCGTTACTTTCCCTATGTTAGCCACCAGCGCAGTGCGTGGCAGCGATGCCAACCCTATTTTCAAGCACTTAAATGCAAAAACTAGTTCACCTAACTGGAATTTTTATAAATACGTGGTTTCGGCAGATCGTCAATCAGTGACTCGCTTTAACAGCCGCGTCAAACCCGATTCAGCAAAATTAGAAAGCGCCATCAAAAGTGCATTTTAACTTTGTGTTTTCAGTTTAACCTTACTAAGATATTGCTTAGTAGATAAAAAACTAAACTTATAAATAGGAGATTTTATGGCAGTGGCAAGTGCAAGGCACATACTCGTAGACAGTGAAGCACAATGTTTAGACCTTAAAGACAAAATTGAGCAAGGTGAAGACTTTGCAGAGCTGGCTAAATTGCACTCTAATTGCCCGTCTGGTCAAGATGGTGGTGCATTAGGTGAGTTTGGACCTGGTATGATGGTTCCTGAGTTTGATAAGGTGGTTTTTTCAGCGCCACTTAACCAAGTACAAGGGCCTGTACAAACACAGTTTGGTTACCATTTATTAGAAGTAACCAGCCGCTCAGAGTAAGCAAATCGATTTATTAATAAAGCCGCATTAGCGGCTTTTTATTTATGTGGAGTTGGCAAAAGCCCCAATATGCAATTACTTGGCTCTATTTCTTCCCCTTATGTTCGCCGTGTCAGAATTTGGGCACAACAAAATAACTATGAGCTTGAGTTTATAAATCTCGACATTTTTTCAAGCGATGACCGCTCTTTAATGATGTCGCACAACCCGGCAGCTAAAATCCCTATCTTAATTGATGGCTCGCTTAACTTAAGCGACTCAAACACTATACTGCGTTACTTACTTGAAAAAACACAGCAGAACCCGCTAACTTGGCCGCAAGAGCATTTTTTAACTAGCATCAACGCCTGTAACGATTCATTGGTTGAGTTATTGATATGTCAGCGCTCTGGGTTTGACACGCAAGCTGATAAACTATTTTTTAATCTGCAAAATGAGCGAATTGCGCAAACTTTAGACTATTTAAATGATCATTTAAACGATGATGAATTTAAAAGCTGTGAATGCCTCAACATCAGTTTATACTGCTTGCTAGATTGGATCTGCTTTCGTGAACTCACTGATTTTAGCGCACAGCCGCAGTTAGTTAAGTTTTATGAAGCGTTTAGTCAGCGTCAAGCGGCTAAAAATACCAACCCTCGACTCAAATTTTAAAAGGTGAACACATGAGCGATATCGAAATTGAATCACAACTAGTTAGCTTTGTAGAAAAAGTACGTGTTAGTGAGCAGATCTGGGCACTAGGTGCACAAGATGGTGGCTTTGTTGTATGTGAATCAAATCAGTTTGACGACACCGATGTACTTTTACTGTGGGAATCAGAAGACGCAGCAAAAGAGCAGTGTAAAGAAGAGTGGAAAGACTACAGTCCAGTAGAAATCAACCTAGATGAATTTTTAGATGATTGGGTTGAAGATCTTAAATCGGATGATGCTCTGGTTGGTTTAAATTGGAATGACGATCAAGTGTGCGTAGAAATTGAACCAGTTGGTTTAGCTCGCGCTTTAAGTGAATAAGTTTTAACTGTTTATTTGCTGGCACTACCCCAATTAACAACAACGATTAGTTGGGGTATAAAATAATAAAAACTGTCAAGGTACTGCGTTGAAAACCCATCTTGGTCGTCGTCCATTCTCAGCTATGGAGCTGCATACGCTCTATACCGGATATATTTATAGTGATACTCGGCTTGCCCGCGAACAAGCTAAGCACTGGCACTTTTGGCTGCCTTTAATTGCGTACTACAGTGGCGCTTACAGTGATGAAATTGGCTATTTAACCCTAGATGACTTGGTGGTTGAAAATAGCATTCTCTGCTTTAGCTTTCATACTCATGGTAAAATTAAACCCCGTTTAATTCCTGTACATAACGCCCTTATTAAGGCCGGACTTAATGATTATTTAGCCTACGTAAAAGCGCAAAAACACACACGTTTACTGTTTGACCTCCCAGCAAAAACAGGACGCTACAGTGAAAAAGTACGCATTTGGTTTTCAGGCGAGGGCGAACGTGCGGGGTATTTGCAAAAATGTGCAATTCCTTCCGTGGATCAACTCGGAATGAAAACCGCGATTAGTAGTTTGCGGCTTAACTTTGAACAGCAAATTCGTATTTATGCCCTGCAAGCAGGCTCTAAAGACTGCTTCAATTACCTAATGGGCTTTAATGATTACCCTAACGAGCATTTTGCCGATACCAAACTGCTTAATACCGTATTACAACAAATTCGTGTTATCAATTCCCACCTACATTGGCAGCGTTTTTTAGCGCGAGATAGCCACTGACAAACTTTGTTACTCTTTTCCTTCTTATTGCTAACAAAAAAGCTGTTAGGATGGTGTGTACTCACTCTTCTAACAACAAAAATCTAGGGATAACTATGTTTTTTAAAAGCCTCTTAACCGTGAGCGTTGCGCTTGCGATGAATGCTGCTAACGCTAACGAATTCGTCATTGAAAAGCTCGCAAAGCCAAGTTCACAAAAAGTCGCTTTAACGCTCGACCCAAGTCAGGATACTTTTACAGGAATGACTGAAATCAGTTTGGAGGTGCTTAAACCAACACGCTATATTGAACTCAATGGTGTTGATTACGCAACCAAAATGGTTCAACTATTGGGTGAGCAAAACTGCGACTTAAACAGCGAAATGCTTAAAACCGGTAAAGTTAAATTTAGCTGCGAAGAGCAAATTCAGCCGGGTAAATACACTTTAAAAATTGATTTCTCAGCGCCATATAATCGCCAAAGTGTGGGGCTATATAAAACCCTAGATCAAGGCGTTCCTTATCTTTTCACCCAATTTGAAATGAGCGATGCCCGTCGAGCGTTTCCTGTATTTGACGAACCAAGCTATAAAATTCCATTTCAGTTAACTATTACCGCCCCCACTTCACAAAAAGTGTATTCAAATACACCTGAGTTAAAAACGACGGTGAATGGTGATATGACTACCCATTACTTTGATAAAACGCCACCAATTCCATCATACTTAGTAGCTATGGCTGTAGGCCCGTTTGAAGAGCTAGAAATTAAGGGTATGCCAATTCCTGGCCGTGTAATTACTCCACAAGGTAAAATTCATTTAGCACAGTATGCAAAAGAGAATATGCCTAAAGTACTGGGCGCACTTGAAGAGTACTTTGGAATTCCTTACGTGTATAAAAAATTAGATTCAGTGGCTGTTCCAGAGTTTCCGTTTGGGGCAATGGAAAATTCAGGTTTAGTGACTTACCGCGAAGATATTCTTCTGGTTGATTTAGAAGCTGCAACGCGTAGTAAAAAGCAACGTAATGTTTCTATTATTGCCCATGAATTAGCTCACCAATGGTACGGTAACTTAGTGACTATGAAGTGGTGGAACGACTTATGGTTAAACGAAGCGTTTGCAAGCTGGATGGCAGCAAAAATTACTAAGCAACTTAACCCTGAGTTTGAATCACACCTAGATTTACCACAAAACAATGTAATGGCGTTAGATGCTCGCTTAAGCACTAAGCCAATTCGTAAACCAATTAAAACTGAAGCCGATATTATGGACGGTTTAGGCCTTGCATACAGCAAAGGCAGCTCAGTACTGGCGATGGTTGAAAATTGGATTGGTGAAGATGCATTTCAAGCTGGTATTCAAAATTACTTAAAAGAGTTCTCATATAAAAATGCCGAAGCCGCCGATTTATGGGAAGCACTCGGTAAGGCTTCAAATAAAGATGTGGCGAGTGTTTTGAAATCGTTTATTGAACAATCGTCATTTCCTTTAATCAAGGTTGATCAGCAAGGTAAAACTATCACTATTTCGCAAAGCCGTTTTGCTAATGCCGGTGTTGATGCTCCAGCCCAACTGTGGAATGTACCCGTTGCTATTAAATATGGTGCTGGCGATAAAGTAAAAACTGCCAGTGTATTACTTAATAAACAAAGCCAAACGCTAGAATTAGATTTTGAGCCAGAGTGGATATATCCAGACCAAGGTGCGCTAGGTTACTACCGCTGGGTCATGGACGATGCGCAATTTAACGCACTAATAGATAATGCAGCGAGCGTATTAAACGACCGTGAGCGCCTTGCACTATTATCGGCCACTGACGCTTTACTTGACGCAGGTGTAATTTCTGCTGCTAAGCTGATGCAAACGCTTGAAGTTTTTGCCAGCGATAGTCATCCTCGCGTGGCTAACACTGCTTTAGGTTATTTAGCATCTCAGCAACGTACCTTTAAAGACGATAGCAACAAAGATTTATGGCCTACATTTATTCAAAATGCAGTCATGCCTGCCGCTAAAAAATATGGCCTAGAGGCAAAAATGGGTGAGGATGGCGCTGTTGCTCAACTGAGAGCTGCGGTGGTATCGCGTTTAGGCTTTGATGGTGAAGATAAGAATGTGATCAATAAAGCTAAGCAACAAACAGCCGCTTACTTAAACGATCCGCAAAAAGTAGACCCTTATTTAGCGGGTACTTACTTACGCCTTGCGGCTTTTCATGGTGATAAAGCGCTGCTTGATCAATTTATGACAACCTTTAAAACCACTAAAGATCCACAAGTGCGTACCAATATGCTGGCTGCAATGGGCTATTTTGGTAAACCTGAACTTCAAAAAGCTGTGCTTACATATAGCTTAACCGATGAAGTAACCGCTTCTGATATGCGTACTATTTTATCGGGGCAAAGTTACACCGATGAACGCCAAGCACTGTTTATTGATTGGGTTTATAGCAACTACGATAAAGTAACAGCAAGTTTACCACCGTTTTTTGTGCCTAACTTACCTTACTTTACTACTGCTAGCTGTGATGCTGAAAGTTTAGCGACAACGCAAAAATTCTTTGACGCTAAACTTGATGAAGTTCCTGGCTATGCGCGCACATTAAGTAAGCTTGCAGAAAGTACGAATGACTGTATTGCACTTAAAAACCGTGAACTACAATCAGTAAATAGCTTTTTAAACAGCAAATAAGTTAAAGTTTAAAGGATGGTGGGCTGCGGGCAACGGGCCGAAAACCTCAAACTCGGGCTAATGGCTGATGTTTTCTCATTAACTTCTCTTTGTGTAATAAGAGCTTAAAAAATTATTCACAAAGAGATTAAGAGGCGCTGCGCTTTTAGAGCTAGTGATTAAAGACAAAGATAAAGGGTTAAAGGTTGAAGATTTTATCTTGCACCTTTTGCCTTTAGCCCTGCACCATTCTATTAACCGCCAATAATCATCGTTAGCTTAGCTATAAACTCTTTTGCCGCTTGTTCAGAGTTAATTTTAAAAGCGACACCATAATGAATAGGCTGTGCGCTTTTATAAATACGAGTCGGAAAACGGGTCATTTCACTGCTATGAAAATAGCCTTGAGTACGCACAACCCCATCAATATCAGTAAAGTCATCACTAAACACTTCAAATGCGGGGCGGATCACAATTTTACCTTTCCCCGTTTCGGCATGGGTGTAAAACGCTTCTTTAGAGTTTGCTAGCATATACTCAGCAATGTTTTTTATTTTAAAGTTACTTCTACACTCTAGTTTGATCAGCTGCTCTGTTAACTCGTCTGCACTAAATGCCACGTGACTTTCCTTTTTATTTAATAGGGGGTCAGACTAACTCATGCATGAGTGAAAGTCCGAAATTTATTGTTTATTTAACACTACATACAAACGCTAATTGCTGGTTTTTATAACTCAACCGGCTAATTTCAGTATCGCAATATTGGCTTAAATCAAGCCATTGCGATATGTCAGAACCTGCTGTTAGTTTTCGTTGATAGATACGGTTTTTAATTGCGTAAGCAATGGTATTTTCATCTTTTAAGATGAAGTCTTGTACTTGGTTTGGCAGCCTAAGTATGTTGCTCACCCGCTTGGTTTGTGGTTCCAAACGGGCTAAGTGATGCTGGCCATTCTTACTATGACTAAATAAAAATTCCCTCTGCGCTTTATTATAAATAAGTGTACGACCAATGTTATTTGCTACAACCTCACCTTTAGCCGCAACAACCGAGGTATATTGTAATGTATGTGGCTCGCCTAAAATAAACATTACTAAATCGTTGTTATTTCCCCAAGCGTGATAGCCCACAGGCTCAATCCAATCAAAAATACGACTTGGTGCCTGCTCTGTACTCAGCGGATATTGCCATAGTTTTTGTTTGCCATCTTCCTCAACCACGATGGCAGATAAACTATCGCCATTCGGTGTTACTGTTGGCGAATACTCACTTACAGCTGTATTTGTGATCATAGATGTTTGTTTTGATGATAAATCATAACGTGCAATATCAGTTTGGCTCTGCTTATTACTGATTACCTCACGCGTATAATAAAGGCCCGTATCGGTTAAATGGGGCTGATTGTTGTAGCTGGTTTTATCACTAACAATGCTTACGCGTATGCCATGCGGGGTATTTAAATCGGCAAGTAGTATTTGACTTTTAGGCATATTTGCTTGGGCAACGCCTAATGTTAAAGCATTAATTGTTATTAGCCCTAACAACGGTTTGATCAGTTTCATGCTTTCTCTCGTTTTAATTTTAAGCACCTCATGATAACGTTATTTACTGATGACGTCACTTGACCTAGCTTAGTAAGGTCTTTATAACTAACGGGTCATAAAAAAGAGAACAAACATGTCAGCTAAACACCCTATTATTGCAATCACCGGCTCATCTGGAGCAGGCACTACAACCACCACCAATGCCGTGAAGCATATTTTCCGCAGCCTCGACATCAATGCTGCATTTATTGAAGGTGATAGCTTTCATCGCTATACACGTCCTGAAATGGACAAAAAAATTCGAGAAGCCCAACAAGAAAGTAAACATATCAGTTATTTTGGCCGAGAAGCCAATGACTTTGGTGCATTAGAAGACTTATTTACTAAGTATGGTGAAACAGGCGAAGGTAAACTGCGTCGTTATTTACATACCTTTGATGAAGCCGTGCCTTATAACCAGTTACCAGGAACATTTACTCCTTGGCAAGAGCTTGAGCAAAACACAGATTTAATGTTTTACGAAGGCTTACATGGCGGCGTGGTCGACGAAGATCATGATGTTGCTAAGCATGTTGATTTACTTATAGGCATGGTGCCAATTATTAACCTTGAGTGGATCCAAAAGCTTATTCGCGATACCTCAGAACGCGGTCATTCTCGTGAAAAAGTAATGGACTCGATTGTGCGCAGTATGGATGACTACATTAATCATATAACGCCGCAATTTTCACGTACCCATATTAACTTTCAACGAGTGCCAACCGTTGATACTTCTAATCCATTTAGCGCTAAAGATATCCCATCCCTTGATGAAAGCTTTGTAGTTATTCGCTTTAGGGGCATTGATGACGTTGATTTCCCGTATTATTTACGCATGATTGAAGGCAGCTTTATGTCGCGGATCAATACGCTTGTGGTACCCGGTGGCAAAATGGGACTGGCAATGGAACTAGTGCTTACGCCACTGATCAAAGATATTATTTTGAAAAAGCGCGCCTTAGCAAAATTAGCCCCACCTGAAATTCCTATTTAAGTGTATCGCTCATTTCTTAGAGACTACTTGGTTCATAAGACTTAACAACATATGATGATCTTATGAAATTGCCCACCTCTTTTATCAAGTGATCGCAAATACATTCTGCTCTTTTTTGTTTAGTCTAACTCACGTACACTGCTGATTTTAAGTATGATGAGAGCAGTATGTCGCAAGCTATTAAAATTGTTGTCGGGTCTAACAACCCAGTAAAAGTAAATGCCGCTAAACACATTTTTGCGATGTATTTCCCTGAGCAGATAATTGAATGTAGTGGCGTTCACGCCCCCTCTGATGTACCCGATCAACCTATAGGCGAAGAGCAGACGTGTTTGGGTGCACAAAACCGAGTTAACTACTGTAAAGCACAGCATCAAGCAGACTACTACATAGCGATGGAAGGTGGCGCAGCGCAATTTAGCTATGGTGCAGCAACCTTTGCCTATGTTGTTATTGATGACGGCGCACAGCAAGTTACAGGCCGAAGCAGCAACTTACCTTTGCCCTCAGTTTTTTATAAAGCATTGCTGCAAGGTGAAGAGCTCGGAGACGTGATGGATAAGGCTTTTAATACCACCAATATCAAGCAGCAAGGGGGTGCTATTGGTTTATTAACTGATCATCATGCAACACGAGAAAGTACCTATACTCAAGCGCTGACTCTCGCCATGGCGCCTTTTCTTAATCCCACTTTATATAATCAATAACGGATGTTTTAATGAAGTATAACTACGTATTATTTGATGCCGACGAAACCTTATTTAGCTTTAATGCCTTTGCTGGCTTAAAAAAAATGTTGGCAGCTTATGACATGGATTTTACCAAGGCAGATTATGACCATTACCAAAATACCAATAAGCCATTATGGATTGCCTATCAAAATAACGAAATTACCGCAAACCACCTGCAAGTAACTCGTTTTAGTGAGCTGGCAAATAAGCTTGATGTACCAGCTAAGCAACTTAATGATGATTTTTTATCGGCAATGGCTGAAATTTGTATGCCTTTACCCGGTGCGGTTGAATTATTAAACGCCCTAAAACCTCATGCCAAATTAGGTATTATCACTAATGGCTTTAGTCAGCTGCAAGCACGTCGCTTAGCACATACGGGGATGCAAGATATGTTCGATTGGCTGGTAATTTCTGAAAAAGTAGGTATTGCTAAGCCTGCAAAAGAGATATTTGAGCACACCTTTAATTTAATGGGGAATCCACCGAAAGAGCAAATTTTAATGGTAGGTGATACCGCCAGCAGTGATATTCTTGGTGGACGAAATGCAGGCATAGACACCTGCTGGTTACAGCACCCTGGGGTAATCTTACCTGAAGGTATTAAGCCAACGTATCAAGTCACTGAGTTAAAACAGTTACAAACTATTTTAGGTCTGACCTGACTGATTGTGCTGACAAACAGCCAAAAAAAATGACGCTAATAAGCGTCATTTTTTATAACTGTATGTAAGCGATTGACTGATTAGGCGTTTGCTAATTCAAGACCGGGTGCAGGCATCGAAACAGGCGTTTCAAAGGTTGCCCACTCCCATGCTGACTCAGTTGCCATAATTTTGCGTAGTAGCTTGTTGTTTAAATCATGGCCTGATTTAAATGCAGTTACTTTACCTAAAAGGTTATGACCTGTCATAAACATGTCACCTACACAGTCTAGTATCTTATGCTTGACGAACTCGTCTGGGTAACGCAGACCATTCGGATTTAAAACTTTAAATTCATCAAGTACTACTGCGCTATCCATGCTACCACCTAGTGCAAGGTTATTAGCATGCATGTATTCAATATCTTTCATAAAGCCAAAAGTACGCGCACGGCTAATCTCTTCAGTAAAGCTTTGTGCGGTAATATCTAAGCCAATGCGTTGGCGGCTTTCATTGATTGCAGGGTGATCAAAGGCAATCTCAAAGTCGATATGGAATCCGTCGTAAGGTTCTACTTCGGCCCATTTATCGCCTTCTTCAATACGTACTTTTTCTTTAATACGAATAAAGCGCTTCGCGACATTTTGCTCTTCAATGCCACCTTTTTGTAATAAATAAATGAATGGTAATGCACTACCATCCATTATTGGTACTTCTGAGCTATCAAGTTCAACAATCAGATTGTCGATCCCCATTGCCGCAACAGCTGCAATTAAATGCTCAGTAGTTGATAAGCGAACACCATCTTTGTTTATTAAACAGGTACACAATTGCGTATCACCAACGGCTTCAGGCGTTGTTTCAAAATCAACAACCGGATCAAGGTCGACACGACGAAATACAATCCCAGTATTTGCGCTCGCAGGTCGGAGAGTTATTGTGACCTTCTCACCTTTATGAAGTCCAATTCCTATGGCTTTGACTACTTGTGCAATCGTACGCTGTTTAATCATAGGTTCGCTCACTTTAAGTATATATTACAGTTAGACGGCGGAGTGTAACATAAATACGGTATAACTACAATATTCGTTCACATTTCGCACAAAAGTACTGTTTTTAATTAGTCTGCTTGTTTACGTAAAAAAGCAGGAATGTCGAAATAATCGCCACCCTCAGACTTATCTGTTTTCTTAGCACTGCTTGACGACGTATTCGCTGAAGAACTTGAAGAACTAGACGGTGTGCCTTGCTCCTTTGATTCAGTTTGCGAAGTCGTTGCTGACTCGTCAGTCGTGCTTGTGCCTTGGCTTGCGAAGCTAGGTACATACATGCTGCTTGTTTGTGTGCTTGAGCTAGTTACATCAGAGCCTGATGCTTTTTTGAAACCGTTATCTACAATACCAAACTGTGGACGACGATCGCCGCCTAAGCCAGTTGCAACCACAGTTACACGTAGCTCGTCTGTCATTTCTGGGTCAATTACCGCACCCACAACAACCGTTGCGTTTTCAGACGCTAGCGCCTTAACGTGATTACCCACAATTTCGAATTCTTCAATCGCGATATCCATACCCGCAGTAATATTAACCAAGATACCTTTAGCACCGGTTAAATCTACGTCTTCTAGAAGCGGGCTTGAAATAGCGGCTTCTGCTGCTTCTTGTGCACGATCAGGACCCGATGCAGATGCAGTTCCCATCATAGCTGTGCCCATTGCAGACATAACAGTACGTACGTCGGCGAAATCCACGTTAATTAGACCCGAGCGAGTGATTAACTCAGCAATGCCTTGTACTGCACCAAACAATACGTCATTTGCTTTTGCAAACGCATCCAGTAAAGTTGTTCCTTTACCCAATACTTTTAGTAACTTGTTATTTGGAATAGTGATTAACGAGTCCACAATTTCAGATAATTCGCTAATCCCCTGCTCCGCAGCAGCGGCACGCTTTTTACCTTCAAAATCAAACGGACGTGTTACCACAGCAACAGTTAAAATACCCAGTTCTTTAGCAATTTTAGCTACAACTGGCGCAGCACCGGTTCCTGTACCGCCGCCCATACCTGCCGCTATAAATACCATATCAGCACCTTCAAGGCTGGCACGAATGGTCTCTGCGTCTTCTTCAGCCGACTGACGACCTACTTCAGGGTTGGCACCCGCACCTAACCCAGAGGTTATTTGCGTACCTAATTGTACTGTTACATCAGCGGCTGAATTACGTAATGCTTGCGCATCCGTATTGGCTGCGATAAAACGAACACCTTCTATTTGTTGTTTTACCATGTGCTCAACTGCGTTACCGCCGCCACCGCCTACACCGATTACTTTTATTACAGCTTCTTCGCTGTGTTGTTCCATTATATCAAACATATTTACTCTCCGACTTGAGTACTAAAACTCGCCTTGAAACCATTTTGTGATGCGGTTCCACCAATTATTGTTATCATCCGCTTTCGACTTTTGTGCATTCATCGACTGCATAGTACGCCCGTATTGTAACAAACCTACAGCGGTTGCGTACGATGGATCATCAACATAATCAGTTAAACCTACTACACCAATTGGTTTACCTATTCTTACTGGCATCTGAAAAATATCTTCAGCCACTTCCATTGCGCCAGTCATTTTAGCAGTTCCGCCAGTAATGACGAGACCTGCTGCAATTTGGTCTTCTAATCCTGAGCGACGAATTTCCTCCATCGCCAACTCAAATAATTCTCTAAAACGTGGCTCAACCACTTCTGACAACGTATGCCTAGACATCAGTCTTGCTGGTCGCCCGCCTACGCTTGGCACTTCAATTGTGTCTTCGCTGCTCGCCATTTGGCTACTGGCACAGGCATATTGTACTTTGAGTGACTCTGCATGTGATATAGGTGTACGAAATATTTTTGCAATATCACCGGTTACTTGGTTGCCTGCCACCGGGATAACCGCCGAATGACGCAGCGCACCATTAATATAAATAGTGATATCCATAGTACCACCACCGATATCCAGCACCGCAACACCTAACTCTTTTTCATCGTCCGTCAGTACGGAGTAACACGAGGCAAGCGCAGTGAATATAAGTTGGTCAACTTCAAGCCCACAACGTTCAACACATTTTTCTATATTTTTAGCCATGTCGCTGGAGCAGGTAATAATGTGCGCGCGTGCTTCCATACGCACCCCACTCATGCCGAGTGGGTTTTTAATCCCCTCTTGCATGTCAATGCTGTACTCTTGTGGCAGCGCATGCAACATTTTGCGTTCAGCTGAAATTGGTACTGAGCGAGCAATATGGATTACATTTTCAATGTCTTCATCGGTTACTTCGGTGTTGTTAATAGCGACAACACCACTTTCGTTCTGACACTGAATATGTTTGCCAGAAATACCCAAATAAACCGAGCTAATACGACAATCAGCCATCAATTCAGCTTCATCAATTGCGCGGCGAATAGACTCAGACACTAAATTTAAATCGTTAACGCCGCCTTTATCCATTCCATAAGATACTTGGCTCCCCACGCCAACAATGCTGAGCTTGTTATCTGTGGTGATTTCACCTACCGTGGCCACTACCTTCGAAGTGCCAACGTCTAATCCAATCACTAGGTTTCTTTCTGCTGACTTAGTCATGCCTTACTCTTTATTATAATTGCTGTTCTTGCATTGGCTTATAGCTCACTGCAAGGCCGGTATCGTAGCGTAAATCAATTGCATCTATCTGTGCATCAGCACGTTGTTCTATACGTGAATAAACGTCTATAAAACGCTGTACACGCTTGGCTTTATCCTTGCGTCCTAAATTTAAACGCACGCCATTATCTAACCAAAGTTGCCACGAAAACCGCTCCGATAGCGCCAAGCTACTGAGCGTTAATGCATTTACTTTGAGCATTTCATCAAACTGTTTAAACGCTACCCATGCTTCTTTTTCACTGCCCTCTGGCCCATATAACTGGGGTAATGTGGCACTTAATTTATCACTTTTAGCTTCAAACGCATCGCCACTTTGGTTAATCAATAAATCACTGTTCCAGTGAGCGACCGCTTGATGCTCTACCACGTAAACTTGGATAGTATCAGGCCACTGTTTTCTAACCGATACCGTTGCAACCCAAGGCAGCTCCTGCACTAAATGCTGCACGTGCTTTACGTTTAACTCAAAAAAACTACTTAAATCCGCCTTTTTTATCGCGGCGGTTATTGCTTTTTCATCGGTGTATTTGGGATTGCCCAACACCGTTAAATGCTTAATCTGTGCATCTTTATTTTCAACTAACCAGTGCGAAACCCCACTGGTTATTTCAATTAACCCTATTACCACGGCTAGAAAAAAACTCACTCCAAAAATCAGCGACCAGTTAAGTTGCTGTTTTAGTTGCTGCGCTTTCTCTAAAAAGGGATGCATATTAAAGGGTTTGCTCCAAAATGCGAACAACTAATTGCTCAAAACTTGCCCCATTGGCTTTTGCTGCCATTGGCACCAGTGATTTTTCTGTCATGCCTGGCACAGTATTCACTTCTAATAAGTAAAATTGGCCTTGCTGATCTTGCATTGCATCGACGCGACCCCAGCCACTTGCACCCACTAAATCAAACGCATCGAGTGCCATTGCTTGTAATTTTTCGGTATCTGACTGTGATAAATCAGCTGGGCAATGATATTGCGTCGTACTTGACTGATATTTAGCTTGGTAGTCATAAAATCCATTTGGGGTGCTCATTTCAATTACTGGCTGTACCTCGTCACCGAGTACCGTAATGGTAAATTCACGACCCGTGATCCATTGCTCTACCAATACTTGGCTGTCGAACTTAAATGCATTAGTGAGCGCATCTTCAAGCTCTTCTGCAGAGCTAGCTTGTGCCATACCAATACTAGAGCCTTCATGCGATGGCTTTACCATCACCTTTTTAAATTGCGCCATAATGGCCTTGGCATCAAAGCCTTTTTTAGCATCAACCACAGCGTACGGTGCCGTGCTTAAGCCAGCCGATTTAAATAAGTGCTTACAACGAATTTTATCCATTGCCAGTGCCGAACCCAATACATTACTGCCGGTGTAAGGTAAGTTCATAAACTCTAAAGCACCTTGTACGGTACCATCTTCACCGCCTCGGCCATGCAACGCAATAAAAACGCGATCAACGTTTAAGTCTTTTAATTCCCACAATGAACGAATTTGTGGGTCAAACGCAATCGCGTCAATGCCGTTTTCTAACAGTGCATTTAACACCGCTTGCCCAGATTTTAATGACACGTCACGCTCTGCAGAGTTTCCACCTAGCAATACTGCGACTTTACCGAACTGAGAACTTACCTGTGTCATACTTCACCTTGCTTTAATTTTTCTATCGACATGTTTGTTGCTGCTAAACTTTTAACTAACTGACCTATGTTACCTGCGCCTTGCGTAAGTACTAAGTCATTATTTTGTAGGCAGTTAGCAAGTACACCTGCAAGCTCTGAGCTTGAAGCCACATGCAATGGCTCTTTGCCACGCTGACGTAAACTACGGCATAAACTCTTACTATCAGCGCCCACAATCGGCTCTTCGCCTGCACTGTAAACATCAAGCAATAGCAACTGATCAACCTCGGCGAGTACTTTCACAAAATCTTCGTATAAATCGCGAGTACGAGTATAGCGATGCGGCTGATAAACCATCACTAAACGCTTATCAGGCCAGCCCTCTCGCGCGGCGGTGATGGTAGCTGCCACTTCTGACGGGTGGTGACCATAGTCATCTACTAGCATCACATTACCGCATTCGTTTTCAAATTCACCATAATGCTGAAAGCGACGGCCAATGCCTTCAAAAGTATCTAATGCCGCTAAAATTGCATGATTAGCTATGTTTTGATCTTTTGCCACCGCAATCGCTGCGGTTGCATTTAGGGCATTGTGTTTACCTGGCATATTTAACTTGGCGGTTAAACTCTCGCCTTGTTTATTAGTAACAGTAAATTGGCATGTATTGGCTGTTTGGCTAAATTCACTCATTCGATAGTCAGCATCTTGCGATTCACCATAAGTGATCACCGGACGACCAAAGCGAGGTATTAATTCTGCGGCAACGTCTGAATCTATACACACTACAGCTAGCCCGTAAAACGGCAGGTTATGAATGAATTCAACATAAGTATCTTTCATTTTTTCTAAGCTGCCGCCATAGGTTTCCATGTGATCTTCTTCAATATTAGTGATCACCGATACCATTGGCTGTAAATGCAAAAATGAAGCATCGCTTTCATCCGCTTCAGCGATTAAAAAGTCGCTTTTGCCTACTTTAGCATTGCTGCCAGCACTATTTAATAAACCGCCAATAATAAAGGTTGGATCGAGCCCTGCTTGTGCATAAATGCTGGCAATTAAACTGGTTGTTGTGGTTTTACCATGAGTACCCGCAATGGCGATACCATGACGAAAGCGCATCAACTCAGCTAACATTTCTGCACGGCGAACCACAGGAATACGCGCAGCTTGCGCAGCTTGAATCTCAGGGTTTGTTTTATCAATTGCACTTGAAACCACCACCACATTAGCGTCTTTTACATTATTTTCATGATGGCCAATAAACACTTCAGCACCGGCTTTAATTAAACGCTCGGTCATGGCGCTATGCGCTATATCTGAGCCGGTAATACGGTAACCTTCAAAAGCCAATACTTCTGCAATACCGCCCATACCTGCACCACCTATTCCTACAAAGTGAATAGTTTCAATGCGGCGCATCGCGGGGCGTGTATATTTTTCTTTTGCTAATGTCTGTTTCACTTATGTTCTCTTATTTGTTACTTGCTCACAGTGCATAGCGACGCTGGCTGTGGCATCTAAAATAGCCTGCTGTTTTGCTTTAGCAGCCATTTTAGTTATTAATAAAGGTTCGGCTAAATAGGGACTTAAAAGTTCAACAATACTGCGCTGATTAAATTGCCCTTGTGGCATTAATAATGCCCCTTCTGCCATTACTAAATACTGTGCATTGGCTGTTTGGTGATCATCAACCGCGTGTGGAAACGGTACAAATACCGCCATTTTACCTGCTGCAGCAATTTCACTCACCGTTAGCGCTCCGGCGCGACAAATCACAATATCGGCCCAGCTATAAGCGGTATCCATATCATCAATAAATTCAGCAACAGTTACTTGCTCATCGCCCATTTGTTGCTGCTGGTAACTTTCGCTTACACTGGCAAAATGGCCTTTACCGGTTTGGTGCCAAACATTAATGGCACAAGTATCATTTAAGCGCTTAAATGCTTCTGGCAGTGTTTGGTTAAGTACTTGCGCACCTAACGAGCCACCCACAACTAGCATATTGATTGGGCTTGATACTTCCCGCTTAGGTATATCAACCACACTCTGACGCACAGGGTTACCCACCAGCTCAGCTTTACCACTGGCAAAGGCGCTAGGGAAAGCCGCTAATACGCGATTCGCAAATTTCGCTAGCCATTTATTGCTCATGCCAGCTACAGCGTTTTGCTCATGAATTACCAAAGGGATACCGAGACTTTTTGCCGCAATCCCCGTAGGGCCCGTTACGTAACCACCCATTGCTAAAACCACGTCAGGGCGTTGTTGTTTTAATACCTTACGCGCCTGCAATATTGCATTAATAACCATGAATGGCGCTTTAATGAGGCGTTTTAAACCATTACCTCGCACGCCTTTTACATCAATAAAATCAATTTCTATGTTGTGCTTGGGCACGACACTGGCTTCCATTCTATCTGGGGTGCCTATCCAGCTAACTTGCCAACCTTGCTGTTTGAGATAATCAGCAACCGCAATCCCTGGAAAAATATGTCCACCTGTGCCCCCTGCTACAACGACTATTTTTTTACTCATCGTTTAGCTCCACCCGACGTGGCCTGTTTGGTTGCCATCTTCGTTTCAAAATCTACTCGTAATAGAATACCTGTGGCTATGGTCATCATTAATAAACTTGAGCCACCATAGGAAATAAACGGCAGGGTTAATCCTTTAGTTGGTAATATACCGGCACTAGCGCCAACATTAACCATGGTTTGAAATGCAAACCAAATACCGATAGCTAAAGCTAAATAGCCTTCATATTCTTTACCGTTTTTAAGCGCATTTTGGCCAATGAGTAAAGCTCTAAATACTAATGTCCCTAATACCATTAAAATACTCAATACGCCCATAAAACCGAGTTCTTCAGCAATCACGGCAAAAATAAAATCGGTGTGTGCTTCCGGTAAATATTGTAATTTTTGTACGCTATTACCTAAGCCTTGGCCAAACCAATCACCTTGGCTATAAGCCATCAGTGATTGCACTAATTGATAACCTTTACCAAAAGGGTCGTCCCAAGGCTCTAAAAAACCCACCACACGCGCCATACGATAGGGCTCAAACACAATCAACCCAACCACCAGCGCAATACCGGTTAAAATAAGTGCAAAAAATTGCCAAAGCTTAGCACCGGCTAAAAACAATAAACCAACCGTAGTAACAAACATCACCACCACGGTTCCTAAATCTGGCTGCATTAAAATAAGCGCTGCATAAACGGCAAATACCGCGATAGGTTTTGCAAAGCCTTTAATGTTTTCTTGTACTTCACTGCGCTTACGCACTAAATAGCCTGCGATATAACTAAAAAAGAATAACTTAGCGAGCTCGGAGGCTTGAATATTAAACGGTCCTATAGGTATCCAACGGGTAGAACCATTCACTTCTCGCCCCACAATTAGCACCACCAATAACAACACCAAGCCGATTAGTAATAAGTAGGGGTTAGCTTTTTTCCACCACGACATAGGTACTTGAGTACTTATGCAAAATAAACAAAACGAGAGCCCTAAAAAAATACCGTGGCGGATAGTAAAATGATAAATGTTGCCAAACAGCCTATCGGCCGTCGGCATTGAAGCACTGGTTACCATCACAAAGCCCACCCCTATTAGCATTAGCATGCAATAAAGTAGCGGCACATCATAAAGCTGCGCCGAAGGTTTAGGGGTAAATGCCTCTTTAATATCCGCAAAAGCTATCATGGCAGCTCCTGCAATACACAGTGCACAAAATCATCGCCGCGCTGCATATAATTGTTATACATATCAATGCTGGCACAGGCAGGCGCGAGTAAAACAGTATCGCCTGACGTACTTAATTGTTTAGCAAGCGCTACAGCCTCAGACATGTTAGTGGTTAAATGACCTTTCGCAGTTAGTGCCACTAACTCTTTTGCATCTTTACCAAAGCAAATAAGTGCTTTAACGTGTTGCTCAACATAAGGTTTAAGTGCCTCTAAATCCGCGCCTTTTGCATCGCCACCAGCAATAACCACTAAGTTTTGTTGCTCACCCGCTAAACTATCAATAGCGGCAATTGTTGCGCCTACATTGGTGGCTTTAGAATCATTAAAATATTTAACGTCATTAAACTCACCCACAAACTGGCAACGATGTGCCAAGCCATTAAATTGAGCTAACGCAGTTTTATAATGCGCTTTAGTTATTTCAAACGGGCTGAGTAACGCCATTACTGCCAGTGTATTTAAATAATTATGCTTACCCACAACGGCTAAGGTACTTACTGGTAAATAAGCTTCGCCCTTTACCATAAAGTGCGCTTCGTTATTATGCTGTGCTAAGTGGTAATCGCCTTGTGTTTCACCAAAGCTCAGTTGTGGTGCTAACGTGCGACTCACTGGGTGGGTTTGCCTATCGTCAGCATTAATCACTAAAAGTTCAGCGCCGTCATATATACTTAATTTTGAATCTATATAAGCTTGATAGCTATCATAGCGATCGAGATGATCTTCTGAAATATTAAGTACGGTTGCACTGCTGGCTTTTAAGCTGTCAGTGGTATCAAGCTGAAAACTCGACAGCTCCAGTACAAATACATCAAAGTTACCGTCAAGTAAATCCAGCACAGCTGTGCCAATATTGCCGCCCAGTGCTACTTTATAACCTGCGGTTTTTAATACTTCGTAAGCAAGGGTTACTACCGTTGATTTGCCATTTGAGCCTGTTACCGCAACAATCGGTTTAGTGTTAATGCGGACAAATAGCTCAACATCACCAATCACTTCTACACCGGCATTCATTGCCTTCGCAACCGCAGGGGTTTTTAAACTTAGCCCGGGACTAATAATGATCATATCGCAAGCACTGAGCGCCGCGTTATTTAAATCACCAAAGTGAGTATTTAGATTAGTGGCATGTTGCTTGAGCCAATCAACACCGGGTGGATTTTCTCGGCTATCGACCACATGGGGCTGTATGCCTTGAGATAATAAAAAACGCACAATGCCCAGACCGGTTACACCGAGTCCGAGCACTGTTATGTGTTTATTTTTTATCTCGTTTAAATACTGCATTTATCGGATCTTTAATGTCGCAAGGCCAGCAAGTACCAGCACAATAGAAATTATCCAAAAGCGCACAATAACGCGTGGCTCTGGCCATCCTTTAAGTTCGTAGTGATGGTGAATAGGCGCCATTCTAAAAATACGTTGGCCACGTAATTTATAAGAACCAACTTGTAAAATCACCGACAGGGCTTCCATTACAAACACACCCCCCATAATGATAAGTAATAGCTCTTGGCGAACAAGCACGGCAATAATGCCTAAAGCACCACCAAGCGCTAACGAGCCTACATCGCCCATAAATACTTGTGCTGGATAGGTGTTAAACCATAAAAAACCTAACCCGGCTCCCACTATGGCAGTACACACCACAACTAACTCACTGGCCAGCGGCAAGTGCGGAATATGTAAATAAGCCGAAAAGTTAATATTACCAGTTAAATAAGCAATAATAGCCAGTGCTGCAGCCACCAAAATTGTTGGCACAATCGCTAAGCCATCTAGTCCGTCGGTTAAATTAACCGCGTTTGAGGTGCCCACCAATGCAAAATAAGTGATCACGATATAAAACAGGCCTAGTTGTGGCAGTACATCTTTAAAAAATGGCACAACAAGAGATGTCTCTGTCGCTTGGGTACTGGTCATGTAAAGTGCAGTAGCTACGACTAGTGCAATTACCGATTGCCAAAAATACTTCCACTTTGCAATCAGCCCTTTAGGGTCTTTGCGGATCACCTTACGGTAATCGTCAATAAAGCCAACAATCCCCAATGAGCCAATCACAAACAATGTGGCCCATACGTATTTATTAGACAAATCAGCCCACAATAAAGTGCTGGTGAATATTGCCGCTAAAATAAGTAAGCCACCCATGGTCGGTGTACCCGATTTAGACAAGTGTGATTGCGGACCATCATCACGTACTGTTTGCCCAATTTGCATGCGCTGTAAACCACGAATTAACTTTGGCCCCAAATAAAGCGACATAATTAACGCGGTCAAAATACCTAAAATGGCACGAAGAGTTAAATACGAAAAAACATTAAAGCCACTATAATATTGAGTTAAATACTCAGCCAGCCAAACTAACATTATGATACTCCATTGATGGCTTGTTGCTGGCCATTAACTAAATCGGTTACTAAAAGCTCCATGCGAGAACTGCGTGATCCTTTCACGACAAGGGTAATTTTTTTATCTACTTTGTTAATACTGTTTTGAATTTGCTGCAGCATTTGCTCACGATTTGAAAAGTGACGATTAGGCAGCTCAAATACATCACTGGCTGACTTACTTAATACACCGAGTGTAAATAGCTCATCAATGCCTTGCGCTAATGCATATTCGCCCACTTCTTGATGGTACTTACGAGCATCTTCACCAAGTTCTCCCATGTCACCCAAAGCCAAAATACGATGACCTTGAATATCGCTAAGTAAATCAATCGCCGCTTTTACCGATTTAACGTTGGCATTATAAGTATCATCAATAATGGTGAGTGAATCACTAGCTTCAATCAGGTTAACCCGCCCTTTAACTTCACCCATGGTCGCTAGGGCGCTGGCAATTTCTTCAAGTGACACGTCAAACTCACTGGTTAATGCCGCAGCAATAAGCGCGTTGCTAATATTATGCTTGCCTGGCAATGCTAACGTAACCGGAACTCTGTGTTGTTTGGTACATAATGTAAAGCTTGCTCGAGCTTGTGCATCTAGGCTGATGTCCTCAGCCCAAATATCCAGTTTTTCACTGCTAGAAAAACATTTAACCTTTCGCGCTGCTAATTTATCAAGCCAATACTGACTAAACTCGCTATCGCAATTAACAATGGCAATGCCATCGTCTTTTAAACCATCGTAAATTTCGCCTTTGGCTTGTGCTACCCCTTGTAAGCTACCAAAACCTTCTAAATGTGCCGCGGCAACATTACATACCACGGCAACATCCGGTTTGGTCATGGCGGTAGTGTAGGCAATTTCACCAATATGGTTTGCACCAAGTTCAATAACAGCATAACGATGCTGTGGCTCTAATCTCAATAAGGTAAGAGGCACGCCAATATCATTATTAAAGTTGCCTTTAGTCGCTAAAACATCCCCTTTACTTGATAAAATAGCGGCACACATTTCTTTAACTGTGGTTTTACCTACACTGCCAGTAATAGCGATAGTTTTAGGTGCAACTTGCGCCATAACCGCTGTTCCAATTGTGCCTAATGCAATACGGGTATCGGCAACTACAAATTGAGCAATGTCGGTATCAACAACGTGATCGACAATGACTCCAATAGCACCTTTTTGTTTTGCTTGCTCAATAAACTTATGACCATCAAAGTTAGGGCCTTTAAGTGCCAAAAACACTTCACCATCACATAAAGTACGGGTATCGGTGTTTATATTTATTACTTGACGATTATCACCTTGATAATCAGTTGCTAGCACATTAGCTAGCCAATCAAAATCCATTGGGATCATGCTTGAGACCCTCTTACTGCTTGTTTTAATTGTTGTTGTACAAATTGGCGGTCGCAAAAATCAATGCGTTTGTTACCTATAATTTGATAGTCTTCATGCCCTTTACCGGCAATTAAAATAACCTCACCGGCTTTAGCGTTATCTATAGCAAATTGTATCGCAGCACCACGGTCGGCCTCTAAATGGGCATTTAGTGGGTGTGTTAATCCTGCAGCTACATCATTAATAATTTCATTAGGATCTTCTGAGCGCGGGTTATCACTGGTAATGATCACTTTGTCTGCAAACTGCTCGGCGGCTTGTGCCATTAGTACACGTTTACCTTTATCTCTGTCGCCGCCGCAACCAAATACACAACTCACTCCACCTGGTACATGTTGTTGCAGCGCTTGTAACGCTAGTGCGAGTGCATCAGGCGTATGTGCATAATCAACCACGCAAGTAGGCATATTTGGCGCTGTAAATGCTTGCATTCTGCCTGCTACAGGTTGCAAATACTCACACCCTGCCACTAATTGCGTTAATGGGTAACCTAGCGCTAATAATGTGGCTAAAGCAGCGGTTAAATTGTATAGATTAAATTCACCATATAACGGTGATTTTATGGCAATATCACCCCAACTTGTAGTTAATTGCGCCGAAATACCGGTTGCTGAATAGCTAACATCAGAAAAATACACAAACTGAGCGTTTTTAGGGGCTAAGTTTTTACGGCCATAACAAATTAGTTTATTAAAGCTATATTTTTCAACCCATTGCTCTGCCTGTCCGTCATCTTGGTTAAGAATGACATTGGCAGCATCAAAATCACGAAACAGCATCAATTTGGCATCACCGTAACTATCCATGTCACCATGATAATCTAGATGATCACGAGATAGGTTAGTAAATACCGCCGCTTTGAAATGGCACTGATCAACACGATGCTGTACCAATCCATGCGATGATACTTCCATTGCTACTAAGCGGTGTTGCTGCTCTTTTAAGTCACTTAAAATATGCTGTAAATCAACCGTTGATGGTGTGGTGTTTTGTAGCGGTGTTAAATTATCTGGATGGCCATAACCGAGCGTGCCTATAATTGCGGCTTGGGTACGACAAAACTGTGCTAAATGAGCAATCATTGCTGTAGTAGTCGACTTACCATTAGTACCTGTTACACCAATTAAGTCTAACTCTAGGCTAGGTTGCTGGTAAAATTTACTCGCTAAAACAGGCAATTTTTTATTTAATTCTGAGACTAAATATAACGGCTCAAAATCACTTTCAAACTCACACAGTCTGTCGGCAATAATTGCACTGGCACCATTCTCAATTGCTTTATCAATAAACTGTCCGCCATCAAGCTGATGACCTTTTATTGCCACAAACACATCACCCGGTTTTACATCGCGGCTGTCTAAACGCAACTCGTTTACCATTAAACGTGCTGCATCTATTTCTAAATATTTTAAAATTGTGTGTAAATCACGCACCATCATCTTTGCCCTTCACGTATGCCACCGAGTCTTTATCTGGGGCAACGTTTAAAATTCTTAATGAATTAGAGATTATTTCTGCAAACGCCGGACCTGCCGTTGCGCCACCGTAATAAACATCTCCACCGGGCTCGTTGATTAATACCACAACGGCTAATCGCGGATTACTCGCAGGGGCAATGCCCGCAAAATAACCTACATATTCGTCACCATAACCACCTGCAGCGGCCTTTTTAGAAGTACCTGTTTTACCAGCTGCACGGTAGCCATCAACTTTAATACGGCGTGCGGTACCACCTTCTTCAAATACGCTTTCCATCATATGAACTACAGCTTCAACATCTTGTTGCTGAAAAACACGTTCACCTTCAGGTATAGAGTCTTGCTTTAGTACAGTGAGTGGGCGGTTCACCCCACCCGCGCCTAACATGGCGTAAAAACGAGCCATTTGCGCGGTACTCACGGCAATATTGTAACCAAACGAAAGTGCGGCAATTTCGTGATCTGACCAACGACGATTTGGGTAAAATAAACCACTACTTTCCCCGACCATGCCGGTACCACTATCACTACCAAAACCCACCTTTTGGTAAAGACCTACAAAATAGTCTTTGGGTACGGTTTGGCTTATTTTCGTTACGCCCATATTACTGGAGTACTTTAAAATTTCGCGCAGCGTCATTTCACCATGATTACGGGTATCTTGTACTAAGCTTCCCCCTAAACGCATCCAGCCTGGGTAGGTATCAACTTTGTCATCCGGTTGGATTGTGCCGTAGTCTAATCCAGCTAAAATGGCTAGAGGCTTAACGGTTGAGCCGGGTTCAAACAAATCGGTAATTGCACGGTTACGACGTTTATGAGGAGCCGCACCGCTTAAATTGTTAGGATTAAATGAAGGACTATTTACCATAGCCAAAACTTCACCAGTTTTAACATCAACCACCATGGCTGAACCTGAAGTAGCCTTGTAAGTTAATACCGCTGATTTAACCGCTTTGTAGGCAATCGCCTGAATACGTTGATCAATACTCAGTTGAATACTCTCAGGCTCCACTCGCTCGCGCTCATCAAGCACTTCAACTTCACGTCCTTGGGCATCTTTTCGAATCGTACGTCGGCCTTCTTCACCTGTGAGTGCATTTTCGTAAAGCTTTTCTATGCCTTCAATGCCTTTGCCATCGATATTAGTAAAACCAATGATATGCGCACTGACCTCACCGGCAGGGTAATAGCGTTTTGATTCATCTAATAAATGAATACCTGGTAGGCGTAAATCGCCAATATAATTAGCAACAGCCGGAGTAACTTGGCGTTTTAAGTAAACAAAGCGACGAGTAGGATCATCAAGTAGTCGGGTATTAATTTTGCTCGGTTCAATGCGCAGTACATCGGCTAGTTCACGCCAGCGCAAATCGTTTTTATAATACAGGGCGGTACGCTTGTTTAGCTCAGCGACATTTTCACGCAGAGTTTGCTGATCTTCACCATTTTTACGGGCTTGTCTGAGCACTTTGCTCACCAGTGATTTATGCAAAGCTTTAGGATCGGCATACACACTGACTACAGGCACACTAACAGCTAACTCTTTACCGTTACGATCGAAGATCATACCACGTTGCACATGCAATTTTTCAACACGTACTGTACGCTTGTCACTTTCGGAGCGAGCCTTATCGGGTTCAATTACTTGCAAATATGCGGCGCGCGATACCAAAGTCACAAACACTAAAAAAATCACCGCGCACACTAAAATAAAGCGCCATGCGATTAGGTTGTTGACTGGTTTTTTGCCTCGCGTTCTCATTGTAATATAATTACCTGCTCATCTTGGCTGGTTGGCCGCTTCATTTCTAATTGTGACGTTGAAACTTCTTCAATGCGTGCATGTTGCGAATAAAATTCTTCTTCCACTAAAAAATAACGCCACTCTAAATCCAATTCATCACGCTCTTGCAGTAACGAATCTTGCTCAATTAATTGCGCACGAGATAAATGAGTTACCTGCACCACGCTCAAACTTGACGCGAATATCACAACCAACAAGGCCAAGGTGATCTTGTTCGCACCTAGGCCTTTAATTATTTCAATAAATAGATTGGGTTGGCGATAACTCGCTTTTTTACTCATCCCAACCTCTGTGCAATCCTTAGTACTGAGCTACGAGAGCGTGGATTGCGAGCCACTTCATCAGCACTTGGTTTAATAGCTTTACCCACTGCTTTTAACGTCAGGTTTTTATTTATTTGTGCGTCGGTTAAAGGCAGACCTCTGGGTATCGCTTCTCCCTTACTCTGTTTTTTAATAAATTGTTTTACAATGCGATCTTCTAAAGAGTGAAAAGAAATAACAACTAAGCGACCACCCGGCTTAAGAACTTTAATCGCCGCTTGTAGTGCGGTTTGAATTTCCTCTAACTCGCTATTGATATAAATACGAATTGCCTGAAACGTGCGCGTTGCAGGATGTTTAAACTTATCTTTAACGGGTACTGCTTCATCAACTAAATCTGCGAGCTGTTTAGTGGTAGTAATTGGCGTATGTTCACGCACTTCCAATATCTTGTGCGCAATGCGCTTACCAAATTTTTCTTCACCTAGCTTTTTGATCACATGGGTAATGTCATCTAGTTCCGCTTCAGCTAACCACTGCGCAGCGCTACGGCCTGTGCTTGGATCCATTCGCATATCAAGCGGGCCGTCTTTCATAAAACTAAAGCCACGAGCGGCATCATCTAACTGCGGTGACGACACACCAATATCAAGTAAAATGCCATCAACTTTACCAATTAGATCGTTTTGCTCAGCAACTTCGTATAACTTTGAGAACCGTGAGTGAGCAATCGAAAAACGTGAATCATCGGCAAACTTTTCTGCTGACTTTATAGCTTGTGGATCTTGATCAATAGCCTGCAAGCGACCAGCGTCGCCCAAGCGCGCTAATATTTGCCCTGAATGCCCGCCACGTCCAAAGGTGCCATCCATGTAAATGCCGTCTGGCTTAATTGCAAGTGCATCTATGGTTTCTTCCATTAATACGGATACGTGTTCAAATTGCGCTGTCATTAGCTATTTTTTGCCTTTTTGTTTTGCTGCTAGAGGGTAAAGTTATCTAAATCGTCATTCGGTTCAAATTCGCCAAGCCTTTCAAGCTCAGTGTCTTGGCGCATTTGTTCGTGCCAACGCGCCTCATCCCAAATCTCAAATTTATTCATTAAGCCCACCAGCATAATTTTTTTGCCAAGTTCTGCATGTGAGCGCAAAGAAGGCGCCAGCAAAATTCGACCGTTTTTATCAAGCTGATATTCTGTCGCATTACCTAACAACATACGTTGCATTCGTCGCGCTCTAGGGTTCATATTAGATATTTTGGCTAAACGGCTTTCTATTTCTAACCATTCAGCAAGCGGGTATAACCAAAGGCAAGGCTCATTGAGTGCAACGGTGCAAATAACCGTTCCCTGATCTTCAGACAATAGCGTGTCTCGGTACTTTGTTGGTACCGCAAAACGTCCTTTATCATCCAAACTCAGTGAACTTGCGCCACGAAACATAAAAAGCCTATTGTAAAATTATTTTAATCAACTTTTTGATTAACCCGATCCAGTTTGATCCACTAAACACCACTTTTTACCACAGTGCTCCAGTTTAGGGCTTGACAAGCCTTTTTGTCAAGTAACTCACCCAGCTTTAGCGCCCCGCTAAGCCAGAAAAAATAAGGCTCAGATTAAAGCGATTGAATTGTTTGATAAAAAACCTGATCAACCGATAAAAATTTTTTTCATCGGTTTTTTTATTAACTTGTTGGCATTATTTGCTTAATGAATAAACAGTGAATAGTTACAATTTTTTGTTTGTAAAAATTACAAACCGTTGTCGCAATAGTTACAGCAATAAACACGTAAAAGTCAGCGTTAAAATTAAAAGTTATTACAAAACAGAAGCTTAAAAAATGGTTCAATCATTGCACCTGTTTAATTACTTCTAAAAGACTATTAAGGATTGATTATGGCTACGGCAACTAAAAGTAAAACACCCATTGATACAAAACAAGACAATGAAGCACCACTCACCGATAAAGCAACCTCGGCTGCACATGACGCAGTAGATGCGCTTTCAAGCAAAGCAGCAGCAGCAGAAAGTGGCGTTCGTAAAGGAGCAAGCAGCTCAGCAGAAGCGCTGAACGAAAAACAACTTGCAGCGCGCGAGAAGTTAGAAGAATGTACTTCTAAGACTCGCCAGCTAGCATCAGAAAACCCACTAGCAACGGCAGGTATTGCATTTGCTGCGGGTATGTTAGTTACTGCACTATTTCGTCGTAAGTAATACGGATGCAAGACCTTAATACAACATCAAGTGGATCTGAGCAGACAGGCTCATCGCCATCGGATGCAACTCAAACCGATGATTGGCAAGATCATATCGCCAAGCTTGCTGACTATGCGGCTCAACTCAAGGATGATTATCAGCAACAAGGAAAGTTGACGCATCAGTTGGCAATAGCAGAGTGGAAACTATCGCTAAGATCCTTAGCGCTGATCACTATTTTGCTAGGATGTTTCGCCAGTGGCTTGGTGTTGTTGTGGGTAGGATTTTTAGGTATTGTTGGCTTTGCTACTTTTGACTTATTTAGCTCGATTTGGCTGAGCATTGCTGTAGTAATTAGCTTACAGTTTTTATGTTTGATTTGGCTGTGGAGAAATGCCGTTTACTTAAGCAATAAAATTGGCTTTACTAAAACACTCAATAGCCTAAAGCAACTGCTTAAAGTTTGAGGTACGCATAATCATGTTAATCAATTTTTTGATCAATTCACCGAATAATCGAGTGAACCACTTAAATGAACAGGTAGCTACGCGAGCTGAGCTTAAGCGTCAGCACCTTACGGCAATAAAATATCGAGCCAAACGTTTTGCTGCAACAAAAGTGGGGCTCATTAGTGCCTTTACCGCAGGCGCATTGGTGGAATCAGCCAAAGGTAATACCAACACGGTCAAAAAATACAGTTGGTTATTAAAATTGCTTGCTTAAAAGCGCCTGAATTTGTTGTTATAGCGCACCAAAAAAACCATTTTGGTAATCACTAATTGCTTGGCGAATCTCAGCGTCAGTGGTCATTACAAAGGGTCCCATATGAGCAATTGGCTGATTGAGCGGATCGCCTGCCAATATAACTACTCCCGCTGTTTTTTCAGCATGTATACTAATTTCACACCTCGGTTCAAGAATAAGTAATTTACCCGCTTCAAAGGTGTCACCTTGCGCAGATATTAACGCCCCAGTATGTACATAAATCATCACTTTTTGCTGTTTTAAAGCCGGTAAATTAATACTTTCCCCCACAGGTAGCGCTACATCGGCAATAGCGCCATTAGCGGCTAAGTTTTGTAAGCTTGAAGCCAATTGCTGTGACTCAAATTGCCACGTCCCTGCCAACGCTTTGAGGCTAACGCCTTGTTGATTAGTAAAACTAGGGGCTGGCTGTAATGTGGTATCTTGGTATTGCGGCTCACGCATTTTTTCAGCGCTGGGCATATTAAGCCAGATTTGAAAGCCATGTAATCCTTGTTCGGCATCAGCAAGTGGCATTTCACTGTGCATTACTCCGCTGCCAGTACTCATCCATTGCACGTCGCCCGCGCGAATCGCTTCTTTGTTACCCATTTGATCTTTATGTTCAAAGCCACCTTTTAGAATGTAGGTAAAGGTTTCGATACCGCGATGAGGATGAGGAGGAAAACCACCAATGTAGTCGCTCTCATCGTCCGATTTAAGCTCATCAATCATTAAAAATGGGTCTAAATATTTACCATCAAACCCTGGGATACGACGAATATTGACGCCATCCCCATCTTGAGTTGCATAAGCAGTTAAAACTTTGGTTATCTTCATTTTTTTGCCCTGGGTCTTTTGACCTTTCAAGGTTAAATTTCCAGCAGTATGTTTGGTATTTAGGCAAGGCAGCGTCTATGTGGTGTGGTATTCCCCATGAATAGACGATAACGCAGCATCAATGCCAAACAGGCGCTGCCCGAAGGGTTCTACCTAGGGGCGATTTACTCTTTGTTGCTCGGTTTTTACTTAGCCCACTAGGTTACAAACCTCGAGCCGCGATTAAACCGCCCCTAGTTTGAACAAATTGTAATCTGCAAAGGTCAACAGACCCTAAATATATAAAAGATTAATTTATTACTTCATCATGTTTTTTTAGTAAATTAATAAGTTTCAAGTATATGCCATACTTTTTTATTTTATAATCTACGATATAACCTTAGTAGTTTAAAGGTTATATATAGTAGGATTGGCAAGCGTCAATTCACCTTGTACTAATTTGGATACGACTATTTTTACTACATCATTAAAACACCAGCTCTATCGTCTTCTTATGCTTATTTGCATACCTGTTGCTGCTATTATTTTAGTAACCTTGTGGTTTAGTCGTGACGCAGCCATTAAAGAGCATGAGACAAAAGTGCGCACCATCACTGAGCAACTCATTATCAAACAACAAAGCATGATTGATGATGTCAAAAAAGTTACTGAGTTTTTAGCAAAAAAACAAAAAGACATTAAGTCTTTACCCTCTACCTGTCCTTCATATTTTTTAGATGTTAAGACACTCAATGGTAATATCGCGAATATTGGTATAGTAAATAAAAATGGTGACCTAATTTGTACCACAAAAAGTAGCGACACCAATATTAATATTAGCGACCGACCCTATTTTAAAAACGCGCTCACCAGTAAAGAGTTTAGTATTGGCCATTTTCAACACGATCGTAGCCTCAAAGCTCAGAGCATTAACTTTGCTTACCCTATCTTAAATAAGAACAATGACGTTGAAGGCGTTATTGTGACCGTAATCGCTTTAGACTGGTGGAGCTCGGCACTTAATACTTTAAATTTATCGACAGAAATTAGAGCTATCATTACTGACTCAAACGGTAGTATTTTAGTTAACTACCCTTTTTCAGCCAATAGACTAGGCAACAAATTGGAAAAGTTTGATTTAGCGCATAACTTGCAAGCTGGTGTCATTTTTAAAGGAAAAGATGGTATACGTAGAGTGTTTCATCAAACAACACTCTATAGTGATGGCAATGACAATAAACTCTCTATTTATATTACTCAACCAATAGATGAAACACTTGAACAAATAGATATTAACTTTGTAAGAATGGTTTTAGGTTTTTTAATTGCCACTCTTCTTTTAGCCGTATTGGCTAGACGATTAGTCAATAAAAGCATTTTAACCCCGATTAAAAGTTTAACGCAGGCTGTTAACCGCTTAGCTGCCGGTAATATGCCCCATGATGATGAGCAGCCCAATAGCCCTGAGCTAAATAGACTTTATCATCGTTTTAAATACATGGCCGAAACTCGCTTAACGGCTGAGGCATGCCTTAAACATAAACATGACGAGCTCAATAGTTTACTTAATGCGCTACCTGATGCTTTTTTACGCGTAGATGCCAATGGCAATATTCTTGATACTGGTGGACGTATTGAATCATTAAATTATAGCCATTCAACACCGCCTAAAAAATTGTCATGTTTATTATGTGCTACCAATTTAAAACAGGTGGAAGCGTGTTTAAAACCGCTCAGTGAGCCAGTTACTATTGAACTTGAAGATAAACAAGACGAGCAGTTCTTTGAAGTTAAAATCAGCCCAATGCAAAAAGCCGATGAGTTTATAATTGTTATTAGTAACATAACGCAACGAAAACAAAACCAAGAGTCTTTGCATTTAGCGTCGTTAGTTTACAACAACAGCAGTGAAGGCATGGCAATCACAGATGAAAATGGGGTTATTTACGATGTGAACCCTGCGTTTTGTGAAACTACTTTGTATTCTCGAAAAGAGGTACTCAATAAAACGGTGAGTATTTTGTCATCGGGTAAACATGACAAACAGTTTTATGATTACATGTGGCAATCAATAAATACAACAGGTCGTTGGCAAGGTGAAATAACCAATCGTCGCAAAAATGGCGAGCTATATGCTGAATGGTTAACCATAGATACTATTTACGACAAAAATAAAGTCCCGACTAGTCGTATTGCTATTTTTACCGATTTGACCGAGAAAAAACAAGCCGACGAGCTAATTTGGCGACAAGCCCATTTTGATCACTTAACCGACTTACCTAATCGACTAGAACTAAAAGAGCGGTTAAATAAACGGTTTACGAGCGTTAACAACGACGACCAAAAACTGGTCATTATGCTGTTAGATATTGATCACTTTAAAGATATTAATGACACTTTAGGCCATCATTATGGCGATAGATTGCTTAAGTTAGTGTCTGAGCGAATTGTGCAAACAGCCAAAGAGGCTGATTTTGTAGCGCGTATTGGTGGTGATGAATTTGTTGTTGTGTTTAGTGATTTACACGGTAGCGATAACATCAAGCAAATAGCGAAATCACTGTTACTTAGCCTTGCGTCGACTATTTTTATTGAAGATGAAAAAGTGTATATCAGTGCCAGTATTGGTATTGCCTGCGCGCCAGATGATGGCCAAAATCCAGAGCAACTACTTAAAGCTGCTGACCAAGCTATGTATAAGGCAAAAAATAGCGGCCGCAATGACTTTGAATTTTTCTCACATGATATGCGTGAAGATGCAAATGCAAGAATGCAGTTGCTCAAAGAGCTTCGCTCAGCCATAGAGCTAGAACAGTTTGAGTTGTATTACCAGCCTATTGTATCGCTTGATGGTTTGCATATTCATAAAGCTGAGGGACTTATTCGCTGGCAGCACCCAGAAAAAGGCCTGATCAGCCCCGCTGACTTTATTCCCTTAGCTGAGGAAACCAGACAAATAAATGCGCTTGGTCAATTTGTATTTGCTGAGGCACTACAAACACTCAACGATGTTAAAAAGCATATTAAAGATGAATTTCAAATCAGTATTAACGTATCGCCGGTGCAGCTGGCAACCACAGACAGTGGCATAGACGATTGGTACGACATGCTTGAGGCAGCAAATTTACCTGCATCGAGTATTGTGGCAGAAATTACTGAAGGCTTGATGGTTAATCCTGAAGAGCTTACCCAAAGCCGCTTAAAAGCCTTGGTTAAGTCGGGGATGCAATTGGCACTAGATGATTTTGGTACAGGTTACTCATCGCTTGCTTACTTACAAGAAATGGATACCGACTACCTAAAAATTGATAAACGCTTTGTTGATAATATTCAAAAAGATAGCCAAGAGCTGGCCTTATGTGAAGCAATTATTATGATGGCTCATCAGCTTGGTTTAAAAGTAATTGCCGAGGGTATAGAAACAAAATTACAAATGGACTTATTACTTGAGGCTGGTTGTGATTATGGCCAAGGCTATTTGTTTTCAAAGCCACTGCACAAAACATCGTTTATGCAGCTGATAACAACAAACCAAGTAATTAACTTAAACTAAAATAGTTATTTAGTCTTGGTTACTGAGTATCGAGGTGGTCTGCAACATATGCGCCTCGCTGCCCTCTTTTTTTATCTGGGCCTATCGTGCTGTCTTGCGCTGTTTGCTGCTCTAACGCAGCATTGATTGTGGCTCCCAAAATAATGATATAAGCGCTAATAAATAGCCACATAAGCATAATAACCACCCCACCTAAAGAGCCATATGTTTCGTTGTAACTGGCAAAATGAGATACATAAAATGAAAAGCCAGAAGATGCCACAATCCATAATACTGTGGCAGTGAATGAGCCTACGGTAACCCAGCGCCACTTAGCTGCTTTTCTGTGAGGCGCGTAACGATATAAAATTAACAAAGCAAAGTTAAAGGTTAGTGCCAGTAATGGCCATGAGATAAGCATGATTAAAAAATCAATACTCTCTTTAATTCCTAACAGGTTAAGTGCTAACGGTAATATACCTATAATTACCAATGCTATAACCGCCACCACAATCGCGCCCACTGAAAATAATAAACGTACAAGTTGCGCCTTAAAAAATGAACGCTTTTCGTATTCGTGATAACTAATATTACACGCGGTGATCAAAGCTTGGCTGCCCTTAGAGCTACTCCAAATAGTGAGCAGTAAAGTGCCCAGTGCGCTAAGACTTAAACTGGTTTGAGACTTTTGCGCAAGGCTTGAAACCTGAGACAAAATAATCTCTTGGGTACTTTGCGGCAATAACGCCATAAATTGACTTAAATACGCACTAATATCGTTCGGTGAAGCAAAATAAGCATACACAGACACCAACGCCGCAATGGCAGGAAAAATAGCAAGAAGCGCATAAAATGCCACGCCTGCAGCTACTAAGGATAAATTATCACGGCTCATTTGTTTTATAATTCGCTTTGCAATATCCCACCAGCCACGCAGAGGGATATGGTTAGGCTGCTTGGCTCTTTGGCCACGCTTAAAGTCACTCATCGTTAACTCCCCTTTGTTGCTTTAATTCACAGCAAGTTTAATACCAAACAAATACTGCTTGATATTAGGGTCTGTTGACCTTTCAAGGTTAAATTTGCAGCAGTCTGTTTGGTATTTAGGCAAGGCAGAGCCTATGTGGTGTGGTATTCCCCATAAATAGGCGATAACGCAGCATCAATGCCAAACAGGCGCTGCCCTTCGGGTTCTGCCTAGGGGAAATTAACTCTTTGTTGCCTACATGGATGTAGGTAAGGGGCGTGAGCAGGACGCGGAAGCTTTGCTCGGTTTTTACTTATTCTTACATGGATGTAAGCCAGTAGAATAACGCAGGAGCAGTTATCGAGCCCACTAGGTTACAAACCTCGCGCCGCGATTAAATTCCCCCTAGTTTGAACAAATATTAATCCGCAAAGGTCAACAGACCCTATACTTGCTGCTATTGTGTACACATAGCCTAATTACTTCGACCTAACATGGATGGCTCCTATGCTAAGTGCTTTAATTGCAACACTCGCTAATAACGCATCTATTCCCGCAATCGATACCGTTCAGCCAAACTCGGTTTCATGGGGCTTTTTAAAAGAGCAAAGCATGCAATTACTACACTCATTCGTGCAATTACTGCCCACTTTGTTTTTAGGGATTATTATTTTGGTGATTAGTTATTTAATCGCCACCCCATTATCACGCTTGTTAATAAAGCCCGTTACTTACATGACCAACAGTAAATTAGTACACCTAGTTGCTAGGCGTGGCATTAGTACCTTAATCATTTTACTCGGGTTTTACCTATTTTTACGTTTGGCTGGCTTGACTGAATTCGCGGTCGCTATTATGAGTGGCACTGGGTTAATAGGGCTTATTTTAGGGTTTGCCTTTCGGGATATTGCTGAAAACTTTATCGCCAGCTTGTTACTAAGCGTACAACGTCCGTTTAAAATAGATGATGTAATAGAAGTTGATGGCAGAATAGGTATAGTTAAAAAAGTAACTGCAAGAGCAACCACTTTAGTTGACTACGATGGCAATCATATTCAAATACCCAATGCGACTGTGTATAAAAATACCATTAAAAACTTAACCGCTAATCCAAAGATGCGCGGTCATTTCTCAATTGGTATTGGCTACGATAATGACATTCGCGGCGCGCAAAGTCTTGCTATTAGCGTTATATCAGCTCAAACCTCTGTGCTTAGCGATCCGCCTCCTCAAGTATTGGTTGATAACTTAGGCTCCGCCACTATCAACTTTACTGTTTACTTTTGGGTCAATGGCGAACAATACAGCGTTGTAAAAGTAGCCTCACAGCTTATGCGAGAGTTAATCAACAGCTTTACACAACATAATATAAGCATGCCTGACGATGCCAGAGAGCGTGTTTTGCTCAATAGCCAAGGTGGAGATATTTACCCCACAGCAAGCGAACCTAAAACAGCAACAGCAGAGCAAACTGATATTCAAAAGCATGAAACAATAGAGCATGAACACGGTATTGATGATGTAAGCAGTGATACGGATGATATTCGCGAGCAAGCCGATGAATCGCGCGACCCGGAGCAAGGTAAAAATATTATATAGATAGGTTCGAGGTTCGAGGTTCGAGGTTCGAGGTTCGAGGTTCGAGGTTCGAGAAATTTAAAAACCTTGCAGTTAATATTACAAGGTTTTTTTATACCTGTAGCAGCGGGTTCACCTCGCGTCGTTATTAGGTTTTAGGTATTAGGTTTTAGGCCCGTCACCCGTCACCCGTCACCCGTCACCCATGAACTTAAACCAAACCTGCGAGGCATAAAGCCCCGCTTTAAAAATCATTTTGAACCACAGAGTACACCGAGGCGCTTCGCGCTACACAGAGAAGATAAAGCAAATAAACCATGTCTTTAATCATTTCCTCTGTGTTCTCTTTACCTCTGTAGTAAATAAAATCACTAACAGACGCGACATAAAGCCCCGCCTACGTCTAATCCAAACACCGTGCTTGGCTTAATCTCTACCTAATACCTAATACCTAGAACCTTTGTCTTTAACCAGACGCGGGGGAAACCCGCTGCTACATCAATCAACCTTAACCCGCCTCTCGCGGCTCGTCGCCCGCTGCCGTGAACCCAAACACCGTGCTTGGCTTAATCTCTACCTAAAACCTAATACCTAATACCTAATACCTAGCACCTAGAACCTTTGTCTTTAACCAGACGCGGGATAAACCCGCTGCTACACCAGTCAATCTTAACCCGTTCCTCGTCGCTCGTCTCTCGCCGCCCGCAACCCGCCTCCCGGCTGGAACCTGACAGCTTATTTCAAACACAAAAAAGCCCGCAGCGTTAACTGCGGGCTTTTTTATTGAATGAGTGAGTTAGCCGGTAAGCCGGGTTCTGTCCTTTCCGAAGAAAGTGATAATCATTCGTCTAGGCCATAAATCGCTCTATGGCTCAAGCAACCTACCCGGTTCCAACGTGGGCCACGCCATAAGGAACCCTATTTGGTCTTGCTCCGAGTGGAGTTTACCTTGCAACCGACTATTACTAGCGGCCCGGTGCGCTCTTACCGCACCCTTTCACCCTTACCAATCCGAAGATTGGCGGTCTTCTCTCTGCTGCACTTGTCGTGGGCTCACGCCCCCCAGCCGTTAACTGGCACTCTGCCCTGTGGAGCCCGGACTTTCCTCCCCCTGATCATTTTCGTCACAGGCAGCGATTATCTTGGCTAACTCGGCGCGCAGTATACATGAGAGCACAACACTACGCAGTAAACATTTACTGTTTTTCTTCAATAATTGTTTTATACAGCGCGTTTTTCTTCATGCCGAAGTAATCGGCTACTACACCACACGCTTTTTTCATTGGCATTTCGTTTTCGAGTAACGCTAACATTTTACGGGCTTCTGGCGGAATATCGTCAACTACCTTAGCTTTCCCTGGCAGCATGAGTACTATTTCGCCACGTTGTTTAGTTGGATCGTCAGTTAAAAACTGCTTTAACTCAGTCACGGTGCCATTAAAAAAGGTTTCAAAGGTTTTCGTGAGCTCTTTGGCAAATACCACCTGTTGCTCACTACCGAGTGCTGCTTCTAAATCGTCAAGACTTGCCATAATACGGTGGGTACTTTCATACATAATACTGGTAATACTTGAGTTAACCGCATCTATAAAAAAGTCTTGGCGCGCTTTACTTTTAGCAGGCGTAAAACCAATAAATTGAAAACGATCAGTAGGTAACCCAGAACAACATACCGCTGTAATAGCAGCACATGCACCAGGCACGGGTGTTACACTTGCGCCTTGCTCACGACATAAGTTAACCACCGCATAGCCAGGATCGCTTATAAGCGGCGTGCCGGCATCAGAGACCAGTGCAATATTTAACCCTTGATTAAGTTGGTCGATAATTTGCTGCGCTTTTTGCTTTTCATTATGGTCATGTAACGCAAAGGTTTTAGCCTTAATACCAAAGTGGCTAAGTAGCTTACCAGTATGGCGAGTGTCTTCAGCCGCGATTAAGTCAACCTGCGATAATGTCGCGATTGCACGCTGACTTAAGTCGTCATAATTGCCGATTGGGGTGGCAACAACGTAAAGAGTGCCAATTTTCTGTGAATTCTCCTCATTTAACATTGAGGTCTCCTGCGTCAGTCAGTAATATAAGCAAATCGCGTTAACGTATGGGAAATCATTGTGCGACTTAAACTAGTTAGTCTATTAATTATATTGTCAGGGTTATCGGCGTGTAGCACAACCGAAAAACCAACTAAAACCAGCGATAACTTAAGTAACAGTGCCAATACGCTGAAAAATGAAGCACTGAATGCGCAATCTATTTACCAATTAGCGCAAAACCGCTATGGCGCTGATAAAATCCAGCTACTTTATAGTGCTCGTGATAGCGCAATTACAGAAGAAAACTGGCCGCTACTCGAAAAAATATGCACTGAACTTGCACTTACCGCCAGTGTTGATCAAATTCAAAATCGTTTATATATTGCCTTTGCGCAAAAAGAGCAAAATAAAAATCAGCAAGCACTTGAGGTACTAAATTCACTGGAGGGGCAACTTAAGCAACCTGAACATTTTGCTTGGCACCAATTTTTAACGGCCAGCATTTTTGCGTCGCAAGATTTACCAAAACGTGCTGCTCCTTACTTTTTTGCTGCATCTGAATCGGTAGCAAAAAATAATATTTCTATCCCTAAACTTAATGACGCACTTTGGCATAATTTAAAGCAGCTTTCTTCGTATGCATTAGAGCGATTTAACCGTGGCTCGGTTATTCAACAAGGCTGGGTTAACTTAGCTTTGTATCATCAGGTTTATGCCAACAGCTCTGTTGATTTAGACCAAGCGATTAATAATTGGCGCCGCCGTTACCTTGGGCACCCTGGTACCAATGTTCTACCAAAACAAGATACCTACGCCAATGAATTAGCACCACTAAATATTGAACGCTTAGTTGTGCTATTACCTCAGTCAGGTGCTAACAAGCGCTTAGGGGATGCATTAAAAGCAGGCATACTGGCTGCGCTTGATAAAAAAGAGATTAGCGAAACGCTGTTTATTGATGAAAATGCCGAAACCGAAGCGTTAAGTGCACAGATAACACAATTACAACCGGACTTTGTTATTGGCCCGCTATTAAAAGCCAATATAGATAAGCTTGCTAATACCAATATATTACTCGATATACCCACATTACATTTAAATACCTTTGATGGCGAACGAACCTCTCTGCAGCACTACTTTTTTGCGCTTAATCCTGAGCATGAAGTACAACAAACCCTAGAGCACTTTTTAGCCCAAGGTTATCAAAAACCTATGTTGCTAGCGCCAAATAATACCAATGGTCAGCGCTTAATTGACTACTTTAATCTGCAATGGCAACGCTATAGTGAAACAACCACACAAGTTGGCTTTTACAACGATAATAAAGATATGCCCAATACCATTACCAGCTTGCTAGAAGTTGATAAATCAAAAGAGCGTATTAAATCGGTTAAAACACTTTTCAATAAAGAAGTAGAAAGTGAAACCCGCTCACGTGGCGATATTGATGCAATTTACATATTAGGTGACGCCATAGAGACCCGATTAATTAAGCCTTACCTAGATGTTAACGTAAGCACCTTTGCCGACAGAATCCCTATTTACGCCAGCTCTAAAAGTCATAGTAAGCAAATAGATACCACTGACAAAGGCGATTTAGACGGGCTCTATTTTACCGAACTTCCTTGGATGTTAGACTCACAAATTACGCAGCATAATCTTCGTAAGCAATATAATGATTTATGGCCTGAACAGGCTGATATTAGCCAACGTTTATTTGCCATGGCCTACGATGCCGTCGCCATGCTGAATGATATTAGACAGCTGAGCATTACACCCGATAAATACTTTTCAGGCTTAAGCGGTAAATTGTCCATTAATAGTGCCGGTGATATTGAACGATCACTGCAATGGGCGCAGTACAGCAATCGCCGTATAAAACCTGTGGAATTAAAAACACAACGCCCTGTGCCGCTATTTATGCAGTCGGCAAACGATGGCATAACCATTATTAACTAAGGGGTTAGCATGTCGTGGTTTAAACAGCTGTGGCAAAATAGTCGTGAAAAAGGCCAGTATTATGAGCGCCAAGCGCAAAAGTATTTAGAAGCGCAAGGTTTAAAAGCGATTGAGCGTAATTACTACTGCCCCTACGGTGAACTTGATGTCATTATGAAAGACGGTGACACCTTAGTGTTTGTTGAAGTTAAGTTTCGTAAAAATAACATAAAAGGCGGCGCTAATTATGCGCTAAGCCCGCAAAAGCAAGCTAAGTTAAAGCGCACTATTTATCATTACCTTGGTGCTAAAAACTTAAAAAACCAGCCATTACGTATTGATTACGTAGCTATAACAGGCGAACCGTCATTACATATTAACTGGCTGAAAAACGTATTTTAATGTCTGATGTATAAAAATAAGACGATTACAACAGCTTCATGTTGAGCATACAGTTAAACATTAGCTAACGCCTAAAATAATTACCTTTTAATAAAGCCGGTGTGAGCTCACACAGAATTAGAGATAAATTGTTGGTAACCCATGCAAGATACAATTAAAGAAATTTTTAAAGAAAGTATTCAAGTTCAAATAGCCGCAGGCGAAGTGTTGCCAAGCGCGTTAGAATCAGCGGCATTTACCATTGCACAAAGCCTGATCAATGGGAATAAGTTGATCTGTTGCGGTACTGCAAATTGCCATATGCTGGCACAACACATGGCAGGCGTACTGGTTAATTTTTACGAAACAGAACGTCCCTGCTTACCTGCAATCGCTCTCTCACAAGAAAATATTAACTTGGGCCAAGGCAATCAAATAGATGACCACGATACATTTGCACGCCAAGTTCGTGCCTTTGCTCAGCAAGGTGACTTATTATTGGTACTTGCCATTAATGGTAATGAAAAACACATAATTTCTGCAGTAGAAGCGGCACTTACCAAAGATATGAAGGTCATAGTAATGGTAGGCGATGATGGCGGCGAACTCGTTGGCTTGCTTGGCCATAACGATGTTGAAATTCGTACGCCGTCTAAACGCCCGAGTCGCATTATTGAATCGCATTTAGTGAACCTTCACTGTTTAAGTGAGTTGGTGGATTTAACCCTTTTCCCGCAGGACGAAAATTATGTTTAAACGCTCCCTAATTATCTTAGGCACTGTTGTGTTATTGCAAGGTTGTGCCGCAGCTGTGGTCGCCGGTACAGCCAGTGCTGTTACTGCCGCTAACGATAGACGAACCATTGGCTCGCAAATAGACGACAACAATATTGAAATAAAAGCCAGTATTGCTATTAGCGAAGATGAACGCCTTAATAAGTTTGCTCATATCAGCGTTATAAGCGTAAATGGCGTGGTTTTAATGGTAGGCCAAGTGCCTAACCAAGAAATGAAAAACCAAGCGTTTAAAACCATTGAGAACCTATCTGGTATTCGCAAAATTCATAACCAACTTCGCATTGGCTCTAATATTGGCATTACCACGCAAACACACGACTCATGGTTAACCTCAAAAGTAAAAGCGCAGCTTTTAGCCGCTGAAAACATCAGCAGTAATAATATAAAAGTAGTGACTGAAAATGCTGAAGTGTACTTAATGGGGTTAGTATCTGACGCTGAAGCAAACCAAGCCGTAAATATAGCTCGTAACGTCTCTGGCGTAGAGCGGGTAATTAAAGTGTTTGAGTATTTGTAAAAGTATCAGGTTCGAGGTTCGAGGTTCGAGGTTCGAGGTTCGAGGTTCGAGAAATTTAAATACCTTGCGGTTAATATCGCAAGGTTTTTTATGTCTGTAGCAGCGGGGTTATCCCGCGTCGGTATTAGGTTCAAGGTTTTAGGCCCGTAACTCGTCGCTCGTGAACTTAAACTGATCCTGCGCGGCATAAAGCCTCGCCTACAAAACATTTCTTACCACAGAGAACACCGAGGCGCTTCGCGCTTCACAGAGAAGACAAAGCAAATAAAACATGTTTTTAATCATTTTCTCTGTGTGCTCAGCCCCCTCTGTGGTAAATAGAATCACTAAAAAGACGCGGAATAAATCCGCTGCTACACCAGTCAATCTTAACCCGTTCCTCGTAGCCCGTCACCCGAGGATTTAAACCACCTGCGTGGCATAAAGCCCCGCCTACAAAACATTCTTACAGAGAAGACAAAGCAAATAAAACATGTTTTTAATCATTTTCTCTGTGTGCTATGCACCCTCTGTGGTAAATAAAATCACTAAAAGACGCGGGGTAAACCCGCTGCTACACCAATCAACCTTAACCCGTTCCTCGCAGCTCGTCGCCCTTGAACTTAAACCAATCCTGCACGGCATAAAGCCCCACCTACAAAACATTTCTTACCACAGAGTACACCGAGGCGCTTCGCGCTACACAGAGAAGACAAGGAAAATAAAACATGTCTTTAATCATTTCCTCTGTGTGCTCTGCACCTTCTGTGGTAAATAGAATCACTAAAAGACGCGGAATAAATCCGCTGCTACACCAGTCAATCTTAACCCGTTTCTCGCAGCCCGTCGCCCGTGAACTTAAATCAAACTTGCGCGGCATAAAGCCCCGCCTACAAAACATTCTTACCACAGAGTACACAGAGGCGCTTCGCGCTACACAGAGAAGACAAAGCAAATAAAATATGTTTTTAAACATTTTCTCTGTGTGCTCTGCACCCTCTGTGGTAAATAGAATCACTAAAAGATGCGGAATAAATTCGCAGCGACACCAATCAATTTTAACCCGCCTCTCGCAGCCCGTTGCCCGTTGCCCGTTGCCCGTGAACTTTAAAATCAAACTTGCGCGGCATAAAGCCCCGCCTACAAAACATTCTTACCACAGAGTACACCGAGGCGCTTCGCGCTACACAGAGAAGACAAAGCAAATAAAACATGTTTTTAATCATTTTCTCTGTGTGCTCTGCACCCTCTGTGGTAAATAAAATCACTAAAAGAGGCGGGGTAAACCCGCTGCTACACCAATCAACCTTAACCCGTTCCTCGCAGCTCGTCGCCCTTGAACTTAAACCAATCCTGCACGGCATAATGCCTCGCATCTCGCAGCCCGTCGCCCGTCGCCCGTCGCCCGTCGCCCGTCGCCCGTCGCCCGTGAACTTTCACATTTATACAGACATAAAAAAACCGCTTATTAAGCGGTTTTTTTCTAACATTTACTAATTATTTTATAACGCGTAAATGTGAGCCTTTTTTCTTTTCAGGCTTAGGAGCTGGCGTTTCATCAACTATCTCTGGTGATGAATCGACACTTTCAAGCTCTGGAGCAAAATCGTCTTCGTCCTCTAAAAACTCATCTGCAGTAAAGACTGTGCCTTCGCCATTCTCGCGTGCATATATTGCAAGTACAGCCCCTAAAGGCACGTACACTTGCATTGGCTGGCCGCCAAAGCGCGCATTAAAGCTAAGCTGAGTATTATCTAACGAAAACTGCGTAACCGCTGAAGGGCTTATGTTCAATACAATTTGGCCATCTTGGACAAATTGTGTTGGCACTTGCACTGCAGGAAAGTCAGCATTAACCACTAAGTGTGGCGTGCATTCGTTATCAACAATCCAATCAAAAAAAGCGCGTAGTAAATAAGGACGATTAGAAGTCATTATAAACGGATCTCACGCTCTGCTTCAGTTAAAGAAGCTTGGAATGATTCACGTTCAAATAAACGAATCATATACTCTTTAAGTTCTTTAGAGCCTGCACCATTTAGCTCAATACCAAACTCTGGTAAACGCCATAACAGTGGAGCTAAGTAACAATCAACTAAGCTAAACTCTTCACTCATAAAGTAAGGCGCTTCACTAAAGATTGGTGCTATTGCAAGTAATGCTTCTGTCAGCTCTTTACGAGCTTGCGCGGCATCAGATGTGTTGTTAATGATTTTTTCAGCTAGGCTGTACCAATCAGTATCAATACGGTGCATCATTAATCGACTACGACCACGCATGACCGGATATACAGGCATTAGTGGAGGATGAGGAAAACGTTCATCAAGGTATTCCATGATGATGTTTGCCTGATATAAACCAAGCTCACGGTCAATCAGTGTTGGCACTGTGCCGTAAGGGTTAATTTCGTGAAGTGCTTCTGGCAGGTTATCCTTTTCAGCCATATGAATATCTACACTTACACCTTTTTCAGCAAGTACAATGCGTACTTGGTGGCTATACATACAGTTAGCACCAGAAAAAAGGGTCATTACAGGGCGCTTATTGGCAGCTACGGCCATGCCTACCTCCATTAAATAACTAAAACAGCAATAGGGGCTTAAGCCCCTATTGCAAAATTACCTTTAAATATGTTCAAACTTAATGAACATCTCTCCAGTATTCTTTCTTCAGCATAAATGCCAAGATAAATAGGATAATTAAAAATCCGATTACCTTAAGACCTAGCGCTTCCGACTCGAGACGTGTAGGTTCACCTACATACTCTAGGAAATTCGTTAAATCACGAACTGCTTGGTCATATTCATCTACACTTAATTCGCCCGTACCATCTGTTTTTGTACCAGTAATATGAGTGGTTGTTTTACCATCTACTGTTACTTCTTCAGTAATTGCAGTAGGAACACCTTGCAACTCTTGAAGAACATGTGGCATACCCACCGATGGGAATAACGTATTATTTACGCCAAACGGACGAGATTCATCTTTGTAAAACGATTTTAAATAGGTGTAAATCCAATCACTGCCACGCACACGCGCAACGTTGGTTAGATCCGGCGGAGCCGCACCAAACCATTTTGCAGCATCTTCTTTTGCCATAGCATTAAGGATATGACCACCCACTTTTGAACCATCAAAAATAAGTTGCTCTTGACCAATCTCTGTTGGAATACCAATGTCACGGAAAGTACGTTCATAACGTTGATACTGCATTTGGTGACAACCAAGACAGTAGTTCATGAACAACTTTGCGCCACGCTGCAAAGAAGGTTGATCAGATATATCGTTACCCGCTTCCATTAGAGGAACTGACGGGCCTGCCGCCATTGCAGGTAACACGTTTATTGATAAAGCAAATAAACCTATTAATAGCTTTTTCATCATTTCGTTAACCTCTCAGGCAATGGCTTAGTTTTTTCATTCTTACTGTAAACAAATAACAGTACGAAGAACATAAAGTAAGTCACAGTACAGACTTGCGAAACAATCGTTTTAAAATCAGTTTGTGGTGTAGCACCAACCCAACCTAAAAGAACGAAAGTAACAACAAAACCTGCAATGTTCCATTTGTGGAAACCACAACGGTAACGAACTGAACGAACCGAACCACGGTCAATCCAAGGTAATAAAGCTAGCACGACAATTGATGCACCCATTGCAGCAACACCCATTAGTTTGTCAGGGATTGCACGTAAGATTGCATAGAATGGCGTGAAGTACCAAACAGGGAAAATATGCTCTGGTGTTTTAAGTGGGTTAGCTGCTTCAAAGTTTGGCGCTTCTAAGAAGAAACCACCCATAGCAGGCATAAAGAACACAACCCAACAGAACAAGATTAAGAAACCAACCACGCCCACAATATCTTTTACTGTGTAATAAGGGTGGAACGGAATCGCATCAATAATGTCTTTTTTATCAGTGTAGTATTCATGGAACTTAAATTTAGGCTTGTCTTCTTCAGCCACAGTTCCTTTTTTACGTTTGTTATCAATACCGTCTGGGTTATTAGAACCCACTTCGTGTAGTGCAACAATGTGTAAAAATACTAAGATAACAATAACCAATGGCAGTGCAATTACGTGTAATGCAAAGAAGCGGTTAAGCGTTGCACCTGAAATTACATAGTCACCACGGATCCACAGTGTTAAGTCATCACCAATAACCGGGATAGCCCCGAATAATGAAATGATTACCTGCGCACCCCAGAACGACATTTGGCCCCATGGTAATAAGTAACCCATGAATGCTTCAGCCATTAGGGCTAAGAAAATGAACATACCGAATAACCACAGTAATTCACGTGGTTTTTGGTAAGAACCGTAGATCATGCCACGGAACATGTGCATGTAAACAACGATGAAAAACGCAGATGCACCCGTTGAATGCAAATAACGTAATAACCAACCGTACTCTACATCACGCATGATGTATTCTACTGAAGCAAATGCACCTTCAGCAGATGGTACATAGTTCATCGTTAACCAAATACCTGTAAGTATTTGGTTTACTAGTACTAACATAGCTAGAGAGCCGAAGAAGTACCAGAAGTTAAAGTTTTTCGGTGCTGGATACTGTGCAATGTGCATGTTCCAAACACGTGTCATTGGGATACGGTCGTCTATCCACTCAACAATTTTACCAAACATTAGGCCACCCCTTGTTCTTCGCCCACTAAAATAGTGGTCTCATCAAGAAAAGTATAAGGTGGAATTTCTAAATTTAATGGTGCAGGTACCGATTGGAATACACGGCCAGCCATATCAAACTTAGAACCGTGACATGGACAGTAAAAACCGTCATCAGTCCCTTCCACTTTCTCACCAAAGCCACCTTGTAAAAAGCTAGGTGAACAACCCAAATGCGTACAAATACCTACAGCGACAAAAATCTCTGGGCGTAATGAACGGAAATCATTGGTTGATGATTCTAATTGTTGTGGCTCTTGCGATTGCGGATCACGAAGTTGACCTTCATGTTCTTTCATCTGCTCAAGCATTTTTGGGGTCCGTGATACAACCCATACAGGTTTACCACGCCACTCGACACGTATTAATTGTCCTGGCTCAAGTTTGCTGATATCTACTTCTACAGGCGCACCCGCAGATTTAGCTCGCTCACTTGGATTCCAAGACGCAATAAAAGGAACAGCAGCCCCAGCCGCACCAACACCACCAACAACAGAGGTAGCTATGGTTAAAAAGCGACGTCGGCCATTGTCTACAGGCGCATTGCTCATCCACTTATCTCCACTATGATTCTCAACACTTGCTATATTGAGAACATCAGTTACAGCAGGTTAATTTTTCGAATTTTAAAAGAGAAACGATCATAATTAAAACCCTTGCTTAAAACAAGGTTATTCACAGCCTCCTGCTCGAATAAACCTGACTTGCTCAAATAGTTGATTAAGTAAGCTCGAGTATGAAACCAAATGACTATAGTATCGCTTCCGTAAAAACAATTTGTAAACAAGTACAATCTCACCAACTAAGTACAGTAACAACTGAATTTGGCGACATTAAACTCATTCACTTTATTTGCCCGCCAATTGTAGCAAAAAAATTCACCAATTAACTGATGGATTTAAACTAATTGCGATAATTATTTAACTTTTTTTGCGTTAGTCGGTCATTTTTAAGCTTTCGTTCAATAAATACGCATGCTTTGCCGATTCTGATCAAGCTAATGTCGACATTAGTCGTAAAGGGAAAGGTTCGGGGTTCGGGGTTCGGGGTTCGGGGTTCGGGGTTCGGGGTTCGGGGTTCGGGGTTCGGGGTTCGGGGTTCGGGGTTATCGTGCATTTTTAATCATAGAGATTAATTTACCAAGCATTTTCCCAATGCTTTCACACTCATCTAAAGCGTATTCTGTTTGTTCATAATTAATATAACCTAACTCAAAAGCAATCATTAGCTGAGTTTTTAATTCACCGAACAGACCCTTTAGCTACAGAAAGTAAGCTCTTTCTTTATCAGAGTAACGCTCATAACCCTCTGCAAAATTGCTAGGCACTGAAACTGCGCTTCGACACATTTGATCTTTTAAGTCAAAATCCCTCAAAGCAGTAAAGGTTTGGTATACAAACAAACTTAATGAGAAAGACTTTTTCCATACATTTAAACTTTCATACCTCACAACCACTCCTTAGTCTTAATCCCGCTTCCATCATAAATTATAGTAAACATATAATTTAACGCACGGAACTTAATCTCTTTCGCAGCTCGGTTTTCGTAGCCCGTTACTCGAAATTCATTATCTAAAAACAAAAAACCCAGCATAAGCTGGGTTTTTGAATTCTTGATAACGTAAAAATTAACGTTTTGAGAACTGTGGACGCTTACGCGCTTTCTTAAGACCCACTTTCTTACGTTCAACTTTACGTGCATCACGAGTAACGAAACCTGCTTTACGAAGTTGTGGACGTAGTGACTCGTCAAACTCCATAAGTGCACGAGTGATACCGTGACGGATAGCACCAGCTTGACCAGTAGTACCACCACCGGCAACGGTGATGTGAAGGTCAAATTTTTCAGTCATGTCTACAAGCTCAAGAGCTTGACGAACAACCATGCGTGCTGTTTCGCGACCAAAGTACTCTTCTAAAGAGCGCTTGTTGATTACGATGTTACCAGTGCCTGGGCGTAAGAATACGCGAGCACTTGAACTTTTACGACGACCTGTACCGTAGTATTGATTTGCCATGATAGTGCTCCTTAAATGTCTAGAACCTGAGGCTGTTGTGCAGCATGGTTATGCTCAGTACCCGCGTAAACTTTAAGTTTGCGGAACATAGCGCGGCCTAAAGGACCACGTGGCAACATGCCTTTAACAGCTTTTTCGATGATCATTTCAGGCTTTGCAGCTTGAAGTTTATCAAAAGTAGTAGACTTAAGACCACCTGGGAAACCAGAGTGAGCGTAGTACACTTTATCTTTGAATTTGTTACCAGTAACAGTAACTTTCTCAGCGTTGATAACGATGATGTAATCACCAGTATCTACGTGTGGTGTGTACTCAGCTTTGTGCTTACCGCGTAGGCGATGAGCGATTTCAGTAGCGATGCGACCTAAAGTTTTATCTTCAGCGTCAACTACGTACCAGTCACGTTTTACTGTTTCTGGTTTAGCAACAAACGTTTTCATTTATAAAAATCCAATGTTTTTCAATTAAAACCACAGGTAGTTATTATTAACTACCGCTCTAAGTATGCTACAACCCCTTCGAGTTTTAGACTTTTTCGCCGCTCACAAGTGGCTAAACTATATGAGGACATAGAACGCAACGTGGCAGACGCGGGAGTATACCAGCACTTAAATCACATTGCTACCGGCCGGTTGTTTTTTCCTCAAGAAAAGTTTGGGGTCGAGGCTTCGAGATACGAGCTTCGAGACCCGTTACCCGTCGCCCGAGAACTTTACTCTTTACCTTTATTACTTCTGACACACCTCACAAAAAACGGTGCTGCGTTGCCCTAAACGAATTTCTGTTAGTGCTGTGTCGCAATTTACACAAGGCTGGCCTTTTCGGCCATACACTAATAGCTGCTGCGCAAAATAGCCTGGCTTACCGTCACTTTGGGCAAAGTCTTTTAACGTTGTTCCGCCCTGAGTAATTGCTGCGGCTAGGGTGTCTTTTATAATTGGGATTAACGCTTGGTAGCGTTTAAGGCTTACTTTACCGGCCTCTTTTCGCGGATCGATACCCGCTTTAAATAATGATTCGTTAGCGTAAATATTACCAACCCCTACCACCACGGCGTTATTCATAATAAATTGCTTAACGGGCACTTTTTTATTGCGAGATTGCTCATAAACACGTTTAGCAAAAAAGTCATCAGTGAGTGGCTCTGGGCCTAATTTAGCAAGTAACTTATGCTCTTCATTGGGCGCTTGCCATAAACAGCAACCAAAGCGACGTGGATCGTTTAAACGCAGCGCCTTATTATTCGCTAAAATAAACTCAACATGGTCATGCTTTTTAAGTGGCTCATTGGCGTTCACAACCCTCAAGTTACCCGACATACCTAAATGCAATATAGCCGAGCCTAGCTCGCATTCTAACAATAAGTATTTAGCACGGCGCTCAATACTACTAACCACCAGCCCTTCAAGTTGATACACCTCATCTGGGACAGGCCAGCGCATACTGGCATTATGAATATTTACCTTAGTCACAACTTGGTTTAGCACATGGGGGGTAATGCCCATACGGCTAACTTCTACTTCTGGTAATTCAGGCATTAATAATACTCACTTATGAAAAGGTAAAACTTGGAAATAATTGTTTTGCAGTGGTTAAATCTAGCAACAATAATCGCTGACTGGTTTTATCGAATAAATAATACTGACCATGCGCCTCAGATAATAAGTACACCCAAGGTAGGGGCTCACCGGCGAGTTCAAGCGTGGCTACCGATAGTGGCTTATTCATATCAAGCGCATCAGGTGTGGTAGTGGTCATCAGCGCGGTATTTTGCCATAAATAAACTAGCTCACTAAGTTGCTGCTCTGAACCTTGCCAGCTAAGCGGTACATTCTTTTGCAAAGCAGTAGTACGCCAACTAGTGCCAATACGCTCAATTTTTTGGTCGATAAATTTAAGTGTTAATACAAAACTTTGAGGAGGAAGTAGTGGCTGCAGTTGCGCCTGTGTTTCATCATTCCCTATGTTTTTATGCAGTCCATTTAAAAAGAAGATCATAATCAACATCGAAAAAATAATAACATTGTTCCAACCTTTGCGGCCGAGTTGCATGTGGGTCTTCCAATTAATAATATCGATTTAAAGTGTAACCAAAACTTAATTACACTGTCTATATGTTAAAACCCAAAGACTTTGCTAGAATATCGGCAAATTTTAAGGAGTTTAGACATGTCAATGTATGTAGTGGGCCATAAAATCCCAGATTCAGATTCAATATGTGGTGCAATTGCACTTGCGTATTTAAAAAACCAAATTGATGAGCCAGCAATCCCAACTCGCCTGGGTGAAGTGTCACCTGAAACACAATTTATTTTAGATAAATTCGGTTTTGAAGCACCTGAGCTAAAACTTAGCTACGCTGGCGAAGACGTTTATATTGTAGACCACACAGAAAAAACCCAAGCACCTGACGATATTGATCAGGCTCGCGTTGTTGGCGTGGTAGATCATCACAAGCTAGGTGATTTAACCTCATCAACACCGCTTGAGTGTTGGATCCGCCCTGTTGGTTGTTCAAACACCATTATTAAAATGATGTATGACTTCTACAACGTTGAGATCCCTAAAGACATTGCCGGCATTATGCTTTGCGCCATTTTAAGCGACACGGTTATTTTTAAGTCACCAACCTGTACTACTGCTGATATTAAATGTGTTGAAGCGCTTGCAGAAATTGCAGGCATTGAAGACTTTAAAGAACTAGGTATGGACATGTTCCGCGTTAAATCTGCCGTTGAAGATACGCCAGTACGTGACTTAGTAATGCGTGACTTTAAAGACTTTAACATGAACGGCAACCTCGTAGGTATTGGCCAGTTAGAAGTTATTGACCTTGCGGTATTTGACGATATTAAAGCCGACCTTGAAGCCGACATCGCCAAGCTTAAAGAAGAAGGCGGTCGTCACTCAGTATTTTTACTTCTGACCGACATTATGAAAGAAGGCTCACAAATGCTAATTGCATCAGACGATGCTAGCCTAGTTGAACAAGCCTATGGTGAAAAACCAGAAAACGGTAAAGTATGGCTAGACGGCGTATTGAGTCGTAAAAAGCAAGTAGTGCCCCCACTACAAGACGCTTTTAAGGGCTAGGTTCGAGGTTCGAGGTTCGAGGTTCGAGGTTCGAAAAATTTAAAAACCTTGCGGTTAATGTCGCAAGGTTTTTTTATGCCTGTAGGCAGGAGCTCACCCCGTGCAGTGGGTAGGTAAGTTCGCAGCCCGCTTTTGCACCACAGAGAACACCAAGGCGCTGCGCGCTGAACCGAGAAATCCATTACTGATCTCTAAAATAATAACTGCTCTCTACCTGTAATCACTCCCTCTGTGCACTCTGTGACCTCTGTGATAAATAGTGTTTTAATTTCTTTCACCACAGAGGACACCGAGGCGCTGCGCGCTGCACCGAGAAATCCATTGCTGATCTCTAAAATAATAACTGCTCTCTACCTGTAATCACTCCCTCTGTGCACTATGTGTCCTCTGTGGTAAATAGTGTTTTAATTTTTTGCACCACAGAGAACACCGAGACGCTGTGCGCTTCACCAAGAAGACAAGTCATTTTTAACTTATTAATCTTAAAATTATTTAGGAAATAAAGTAATTAAACTCTGATCCTTTTAATACCATCAACGAGCTTAACTTCATTAAAATTAACTAGCAGACCTGTTCTTATTCCTGTCAGCTTTAAATACGTCATCAACTGAGCAGAATGAATAGGCCGCAATTTATCAACTGCTTTTAATTCAACAATTAACTTATCCGGTAACAATATATCAAGTCTATAGCCTGCATCGATTGATACATTCTTGTATTTTATAGGTAGTTCAGCTTGCGCAATAGCTAGCAACCCAGATTGATTTAGTTCATACATTAGACAACTTTCATAACTAGACTCTAATAAGCCTGGACCCAAATGTTTATGAACCTCTATAGCGCAACCAATAACCTTATGAGTTAGTAAATCTGTTTCCATTGATATTTTTATCCACTTCCTTGTAATTTATTTTGACAGTATAGTCACTTTCTTGTGTAAAGGATTATTTTGAATTACAGTGAAAATAGAAGCACTACAGCGAGAAAAGCTTCAATTACTGAAATCCCAAAATCTAACAACTGCTCTTTAACTTTTGTCTTTAATCACTACCTCTGTGCACTCTGTGACCTCTGTGGTAAATAGTGTTTTAATTTTTTGAACCACAGAGAACACCGAGGCGCAACGCGCTACACCGAGATAAAAAGCTTCAATTACTGAAATCTCAAAATCTAACAACTGCTCTTTAACTTTTGTCTTTAATCACTACCTTTGTGTACTCTGAGGCCTCTGTGGTAAATAGTGTTTTAATTTTTTTGAACCACAGAGAGCACCGAGGCGCAACGCGCTACACCGAGAAATCCATTGCTTACATCTAAGTTCTAATATCACTGCCTTTTATTTTTAACCACTTCCTCTGTGCACTCTGTGGCCTCTGTGGTAAATAGTGTTTTAATTTTTTTGAACCACAGAGAACACCGAGGCGCAACGCGCTACACCGAGATAAAAAGCTTCAATTACTGAAATCTCAAAATCTAACAACTGCTATTTAACTTTAATCACTTCCTCTGTGCACTCTGTGAGCTCTGTGGTAAAAATCACTAAAAGATGCGGGATGAACCCAGAGCAAAAGCTAAACGGCATATTTGAAAAGCAACTCTAGGATCTAGGTTTTTACTAATACCTCGCGCAATTTTGCTATGGTAACCCGCTAAAGTTCCAAACTATTAATTGCCTGCTATATTTACCCATAAAATAAAGGCGTTAGGCTCTAGGTGCTAGTCTCGAGCTTTGAGCTTTGAGCTTTGAGCCGTAACCTGTGGCCCGTAACCCGTGGCCCGCAGCCAAAACATAAGGACATAAAATGCAAATACTTCACCATGGAGCAGTCAATGGCGTAACAGGCTCATGCCACCAGCTGATAATAAACGATCAAAGCTCTTTTCTAATTGATTGCGGGCTATTTCAAGGTGAAGATTCTGTTGATGATCTTAATATTGAATTTAATATAGATACAGTTCGCACGTTGATCGTCACCCATTGCCACATCGATCATGTTGGCCGAATCCCCTACTTATTAATGGCTGGCTTTAAAGGACCCATATTTACCTCTATTGCATCGGCCAGTTTACTGCCACTAGTGATTGAAGATGCATTAAAAGTGGGCGTCACGCGCGATCAAAAAATAATAGATACCTGCCTAAGGTTACTAAAACAGCAAATTATTGAAGTTGATTTTAAAACCTGGTTTGAACTTCCTTGTAAGGGTGAACACACAGCGAAAGCTCGACTACAACGGGCAGGGCATATTTTAGGCTCCGCCTATGTTGAAATAGACATAAGCACGCCTCCCTATAAAGCGAGCAATAATCATAGAGTGGTCTTTTCTGGTGATTTAGGCGCGCCCTATACGCCTTTACTACCCGCCCCTAAAGCCCCTTATAAAGCAGATACTTTAGTTATTGAGTCAACCTATGGGGATAAAAACCATCAAGGGAGAAAACAACGTACGCAAACCTTAAAAGCCGTGATTGAGCGCGCAGTTGCCGACAATGGCGTCGTGCTTGTGCCCGCATTTAGTATAGGCCGCACACAAGAGCTGTTATACGAGCTTGAACAGCTAATTCATGCCTCTACAAAAAATTCACCTTGGCGCACAATACAAGTAATACTCGACTCCCCCATGGCGGCTAACTTTACTCAGCAGTATCGAAAATTTAAATATTTATGGGATGAAGAAGCTAAACAAAAAGTAGCCAAAGGCCGCCACCCACTCGACTTTGAAAACCTCACTACAATAAATACCCATAGTGAGCACCTAGCGTTAATAAATTATCTAGCCACACGCCAAACACCTGCAATTATTCTAGCTGCAAGCGGTATGTGCACCGGCGGACGAATAGTTAACTACCTAGAGCGATTTTTAACAGATGAAACCACCGACGTACTCTTTGTAGGTTACCAAGGGCGCGGCACATTAGGGCGGGATATACAAACCTATGGGCAAAAAAATGGCTATGTATTTATTAATAATACCCAGATTAACATTAACGCCAAAATACACACCATAAGCGGCTACAGCGCCCACGCCGATCAAGCGGGATTAATAAAATTTGTAACCGGCATGCGCAAAAAGCCCCACCATATAAAAATAGTCCACGGCGATGATGACGCTAAAAATGCACTAGCGAAAAAATATAGGGAAGAGTTGGGGGATGAGGTAAAAGTTGAAATTGGAAAGGGATAGGTTCTAGGTTTGAGGTTTTAGGTTCAAGGTTTTTTATGCCTGTAGGCGAGGCTTTATGCTACGTAGGTTTTGGGCTCGAGGTTTTAAACCCGTTGCTCGCAGCCCTATGCTCGCAGCTAATCGCTCGTAGCCCGCAATCTAGCCCTTAAGATTCAATATCTTTATTATCTACGCTCATTTCTATTTGCTTATTAAGTAGGTTAATTAACAAAATGCTGCGCATATCGCCGTCGGGCTCTTTGTATATGGCTTGAATACTTTTAAAAGAATCGTTATTAACACTGACTACATCACCCGCTTTTGGCATTGTTGACTCAACGGTTTGTGAACATTTACTTTGTAATTGTTCAATTAAAGCTACAGGGACTATTTGATAACTCGCACCATAAGACACAAACCCACCAATACCGCGGGTATTTTTTACAGCAGAAAAACACCCGCTTTTTAAATCAAGACGAACAAACAAGTAATTAGGAAACAAAGCGAGCTGTTTAACAGTACGACGACCTTTAATGAGCTTTTCTGTTGTTAATTTGGGGTAAAATGCCTCAATCCCTTGGTTGGTTAAATTAGCTTTTGCCCTTTCCTCTTGTCGGGGCTTGCACATAACTAAATACCAATTTTCCATAATATATCCTGTAACCTTAGCTTAACGAGCAGTCGCCAGCATTTATCAAACCGAACTCGCCATTGTAAACTACTCACGGAATTGATGCGAGCCTGATAGTTAGGTTTTAGGTGTTAGCTATTGGCAAGGGATTACTCTGTGGAGCTTAGCGCCTCGGTGTTCTCTGTGGTTCAAAAAAATTAAAACACTATTTACCACAGAGGTCACAGAGTACACAGAGGAAATGATTAAAGGTAAAGAGCAGGTTTTAGGTTTAGACTATAGGTTTTTCTTGCTCCTCGCACCTTTGTGTTATAGGTCCATTGCCCGCCTACAATAACCCCCATATCAACAGTAGGTGAAAGTTACCTCGCGCCGATTTTAAGTATTAGGTGTATTAGGTGAGCTCAGGGCTTAGCTCTACGCCCGTCGCTCAAAGTCCGATGTCCGAACCCAGAAGCTCGTCGCCCGAGTTAATTAACCAGCTCTTTCATATATTCAGTAAACTCACCGCCTAAGCTTTCATGGCGCATGCTATATTCAACTATTGCTTTTAAATAACCGAGTTTATCGCCACAGTCGTGTGAGCGGCCACTCATATGAAATGCTTCTACTATATCAATAGCCAATAATGCATCAATCGCATCCGTAAGTTGTATTTCGCCACCGGCTCCAACATGTGTTTTAGCGAGTAACGGCCAAATATTTTTGCTTAATACATAACGACCAACAAGCGCTAAGTTCGATGGTGCATCATCAACAGCCGGTTTTTCAACCATAGCGTTTATAGCTGCGCTTTCACCTGGAGTAAGCTCTACACCGTTAATGTCGGCAATACCGTATTTGCTTACGTCTTGCTGCGCTACAGGCTCTAGCATAATCTGGCTGGCTTGCGTTTGGTTAAAACGGGCAATCATAGCCGCCAAGTTCTCAGTTTTTTGGTTAGCGGTATAAGCATCGAGTATTACATCAGGTAACACCACAACAAAATCACTATCGCCTACTATCGGCTTGGCGCATAAAATGGCATGCCCTAAGCCTTTAGCTTCACCTTGGCGTACATGCATAATGGTTACATCGGGTGGGCAAATAGAGCGTACTTCTTCAAGTAGGGTACGTTTTACGCGTTTTTCTAACGTGGCTTCTAGCTCAAAACTGGTATCAAAATGGTTTTCAATGGCATTTTTAGAGCTGTGAGTAACGAGCACAATTTCTTTAATACCCGCAGCAACACATTCATTAACTATGTATTGAATAAGCGGTTTATCAACCAAGGGGAGCATTTCTTTAGGGATTGCCTTAGTCATAGGCAACATACGAGTGCCTAAACCGGCAACGGGAATTACAGCTTTCAAGAATAATCCTTTAATTAAATCATTTTAATATTTTTATAAATTACCAGCTAAATAATATATCTAAGCTGAGCATTTTTAATCTTTTTTAAGTAATGTTGAGTAAAACAACATCGTCAAAAAAAGAAAAAGACCGAGTTCAAATTAAGCTCAGTCTTTTTTAACGTTTAGTTATAACGTCTATTTTTTTATACCTTAATCTAAACTTTCTTATTTGTTATAAAAACCTTTATACCAAGTAATAAATTCGGCAACACCTTTTTTAATACCAACTTTTGGCTTGTAACCAGTTGCCGCAAATAAATCTTGGGTATCTGCATAGGTTTGGTATACATCACCTGGCTGCATTTCACGGAAGTTCTTTTTAGCTTCAATGCCTAGTTCATCTTCAATCGCTTTAACAAAATCCATTAAGCTAATCGGTGAACCATGGCCTATGTTATATACAGCGTAAGGAGCTGAACTTGAAGCTGGTGTACCTTGCTCTACAGTCCATTGTTGATCACGTCCAGGTAAAACATCGGCGATACGCACTACGCCTTCAACAATATCGTCTACGTGGGTAAAATCACGCCACATATCACCATTGTTGTTAATATCAATCGTGTCGCCATCTAATATCTTTTTAGTAAAAATAAACGGTGCCATATCTGGACGGCCCCACGAGCCATACACGGTAAAGAAACGCAGCCCTGTAGTGGGAATATCGTATAAATGCGAGTAACTGTGCGACATTAACTCATTCGCTTTTTTAGTCGCTGCATATAATGAAACTGGGTGGTCAACAGAGTCAGATGTTTCAAATGGCACTTTAGCATTTAAGCCATACACAGAACTTGATGAAGCATAAATCAAGTGCTTCACTTTTGTTTGGCGACAGCCTTCAAGAATATTAAGATGGCCAACTAAGTTAGAATCAGCGTAAGCGTGTGGGCTTTCAATTGAATAACGTACACCCGCTTGTGCCGCTAAATGAATTACACGGTCAAGCTGCTCTTGCTCAAATAAGCTTTCAATCGCAGCGCGATCCGCTAAATCAACTACTTTAAATTCAAATCGCTCGTGCTCAATACGTTTGAGGCGCGCATGCTTTAAATTTACATCGTAATAATCATTTAAGTTATCAATACCTACCACTTCATGGCCAGCAGAGGTTAGTTTTTCTACAACCGCACTACCAATAAAACCAGCTGCGCCTGTTACTAAATATTTCATTTTTATCCTTTTGAAGACTTTCTAGTTCTAGGTTCGAGGCCCGTCACCCGAAACCCTTTAACCTTTAACGATATATTAATCACTACCAAACAAGTCGCGCGTATACACTTTATCTGCAATATCGTTAAGCTCTTCAACCATACGGTTAGATACCACTACATCTGAAATTTGCTTAAAATCATTTAAGTCTTTAACTACACGTGAATGATAAAACTCATTTTCTTCAAGTACAGGTTCGTAAACTACAACTTCAATACCCTTGGCTTTAATTCGCTTCATGATACCTTGTATAGCAGAAGCTCTAAAATTATCTGATCCTGTTTTCATTACCAAGCGATAAATACCCACTATTTTAGGATCACGCTTAATAATTGAATCTGCAATAAAGTCTTTACGAGTGGTATTAGCATCAACAATTGCACCAATAATATTATTAGGTACATCAGCATAATTTGCGCGGAGCTGTTTTGTGTCTTTTGGTAAGCAGTATCCGCCATAGCCAAACGAAGGGTTATTATAGTGGCTACCTATACGTGGATCTAAGCTTACACCTTGTATAATTTGCTTGCTATTTAAGCCATGCGCTTCAGCGTAGCTGTCTAACTCATTAAAATAAGCTACACGCATTGCTAAGTAAGTGTTTGAGAATAATTTAATTGCTTCCGCTTCTGTTGAGTCGGTAAATAGCACCTCAATGCCTTGCTTTACCGCTCCTTGCTTAAGTAAACTAGCAAATAACTCTGCACGCTCGCTTTGTTCACCAACTACAATTCGTGATGGGTGTAAGTTATCATGTAAAGCTTTACCTTCACGTAAAAACTCTGGCGAGAATATTAAATTATCAACACCTAATTCTGCTTTAATATTTTGAGTAAAGCCGACAGGGACAGTCGACTTTATAACTAAAACTGCACTTGAATTATGTGCTGTAGCATCTTTAATAACAGCTTCAACCGAGCTGGTATTAAAGTAGTTACTCTCTACATCATAATCGGTCGGGGTCGCAATAATTACAAAGTCAGCATTTTTATACGCTGCATTTTTATCCGTGGTTGCTGTAAAATTTAAATCGTTGCGAGTTAAAAATTCACTAATTTCAGTATCAACAATTGGTGATTTTTTATTATTTAAAAGTGCTATTTTTTTTTCATCAATATCGAGGGCAACAACTTCATTATGTTGTGCTAATAACATAGCGTTAGAGAGACCGACATACCCTGTGCCTACTACTGTAATATTCATATTTCATTTAACTCTTTAATTACTCTGTATCTAAATTAGGAAGCTTTAGTTTAAGTCTAATAAAACTAGTAATTTCCCGATGTTTTACTAATACGGCTAGGTATATTGCGAAGAAGAATATAAATGTATAGAACATAAAGAACTCAGGAAACTGTAAAATTTCGCCTAACATACCAATTCCAGCAAAAATAGTAGCTATAGTGCAAATTACAGCCAGAGTCTGTTTAGATGAACACCCTAAACGCTGACATATGTGATGTAAGTGATCGCGATCAGGCTTAAAGGGCGATTTCCCCTGCTGAACCCGGCGCACCATAATTGCAACCATGTCCATTAATGGTACCGCAATAAGCCATAATGCTGTAACCGGGCGAATCATCGGGTTACCCTCTGCTTGGCTAGCACCAATGAGCAACCAAATTACAGTAAAACCAATCATCATGCTACCAGCATCCCCCATAAAAACTTTACGTTTATGGCCAACAAAACCTAGGTTTAATAGTATGTAAGGCACCATACATACAACCAGTAGCAAACACAGGTAGCTGAGGCTTTGCTCACCAGCTAGTAAAAGTAATATACCAATACTAGCAAAGGTCACGATTGATAAACCACCTAATAAGCCGTCAATCCCATCGACCATATTAAACGCATTAATACATCCAATAACAGCAAATACGGTTACCAAACCACCAAGCATACCAAGCTCTATAGCGCCAAAACCAAGTAAATCACCCAATGTATGAAGTTCTGCATTGGCAAAATAAATCATCGCTACAGATATTAGCGCTTGCACTAACATACGTATTTTTACGCTTAAATCAAAGCGGTCGTCCAAAGCACCTACCGCTGTTAAAGCACAGATACATAACATGTATAAATTGGCATGGTTAATCATATTTGGGTGTGTATAAATATAATTAACTATAGTTATACAAATTGCTACACCACCAACTAATGGTATATTACCAGTGTGTACTTTGCGACCTGATGGCTTATCTACTAAGCCAACCCTTCTTGCAACTTTGCGCATTAAAAAAAGAACTGCAAAAGCGATAAAAAAGGTAAAAGATAAATCTATAAACATATGTTCTCTGTAATTGTTATATAAATTAGAGTTAAGAAGCCCTAACCACCACGTTTATAAGTTCGATAGTCAAGATAAAGGTTTACAACGAAACTGGGATAATTTACTAGCACTCTTTTAATTGTATGAGGCTCTTTCCAAAAGCGATATGCCCATCTCAAGTTAAGCTTATCGATTAACTTTGGATAGTAGTTTATTTTTTTAGTTGTCTGAGAAATAAATGCCCCGCAAGTAAAAATATAACCCTTAGAGTAGGGTGCTAACTTTGAAGCCATAATTTCTTGCTTAATACCACCTAACCCTAATATTATTAAACTTGGGTTTAGACTAACAACATCAGCTTTCAACTGATTAAACTCTTCATCTGAAAAGTAACCATTCTTTGAACCTATTATTTTAAGGCTTGGGTAACTTTCTTTAATTAACTCTTTAAATTTAATGAGATCGCTATCAGTTCCACCACACAAATATATTTCTAAACCTTCACGCTCAGCTTTACTAAAAATAGTAGGTGCAAGAGAAGTCATATCGAAACTTTGTCGCTCAGGTACATTAATCTTAAATAACTTTAAGACTGCAGTCATAAAAATGCCATCGAAGCGGACACCGTCAATATTCTCAATAAGATCCATATTCTTTCTAAAGTAATTATAAGTATAAGGATTTAAATAAATAACACTCCCAACCTTATTATTTATTAAATTTTCTTCTACATTTACAACTTTTTCTTTTATAAAACCGTACAATTTAAGCACCTATGATTTGGAGGAAAATTATTTTGTTAATCTTCTTCTTTGAGTAATTCAAGTAACAAGTGACTGCTTGGATGTAAACTAAACTTTTCCTTCAAGTATTGGGAACCATAGATATTCAAATGGTTATTATCAAAATATAAAGGTAGTCCATCATCAGAAATATAACTATCATCTAGAACTTCGGGAACAGTTAATAAATCTACGTTACTAAATTTTGAAGCAAGAGCTTCTATAGAGTTATTAGCTATATTGTAACGTTTATCAACATTATAGTCTTTACCTGTATTAAAGTAGGGGATTATTTGAGACTTTAAAAAACCCTTGGCTATGTCATCGCTATAACTTATAACTTGGGGTAATATCAATACCCTTTTAACTTTAGAAGAAAAAACATTTAAAGCGGACTGAGTTTCATGAAGCCATTCAAGGTTAGCATCCCATTTAGCTGCTAAAAATATTACTTTTATATTCTTTTTATTAATTAATTCCTCAACTTTAATTCTAAGTAACTTACAAAGGTTGGGGTTTCCACCAAAGTTTTCGCTGTCTACATAGTTTAAACTTGGAAAGCAGTTAGATGTAATAAAAGTCGATACCTTTAAATCCGACTCAGTACCTATATAGTCAATTAGGTTCTGATAATGCCCTGCATGAGAGTCACCAATGAATATTGCATTTGCATTTTGCAATTTTTTATTTCCAAGATAACAATCTCTAAAATTTTGAGCATTACTATACTCTTTAGTCCTATAACACCATCCATTTTCTATTGTAGGCATAATCATGAGCTTTTTTGCTTCATTGTAATTTTCATTAGCTAAAAATCTTTCCTCATAACCACTCTTAAAAGTTATTGTAAGGGATATTAAAGTAAAAAAACTTACAGGAACCATAAAGAAGATAATAAAAATAAAGGTTCGTGACCATTTTATTTTTTGTACTTTCTTCTCTATAAACATCCACGTTATCGTTGCAAGCCCTATAGAAGTTATTACTACAAGTGAACCTGAAAAGAGGTCTAATTCATAATTTAAATAATTTAAATATGCGATGATTGGCCAGTGCCATAAGTAGAGCGGATATGAAATTAAACCAATAAACACGATATACTTTTTAGATAAAATTTTATTTACAAATGATGGGTGCTCATTACCAGCTAAAATTATTAAACTAGCACCTATACAAGGAAGCAAAGCATTAAAGCCAGGAAAAACTGAAGACTTAGTCAATACAAACGACGAACCAATTATCAAGGTCAATCCGAATAGCGAGAAAAATGAAGATGTTAACCTACCCAATCTGAAGCCATTCTGTATAGCTATTCCGAGCCCCCCCCCTAACAAAAGCTCTCCAGCTCTGGTGGGAAGAAAGTAATATGCAGCATTAGGCTTATTTATTGCGGCCCATTGAGAAAATAAAAATAAAAAAATAACTAGTAATACTAAAAACCAAAATGAAGGGCGCTTCAAGTTAATCTTAACTAATAAGATAAGTAAAAAGGGCCATATAAAATAAAACTGCTCTTCAACTGACAAAGACCATAAATGTAAAAGAGGTAGTTCATCAGTATTGGTATTAAAATATCCACCCGTTGTTTTCCAAAAGTAAATGTTTGCTACAAAAAATGTTGAAGCTAAAGCACTCTTGGCTAAACCTACAAAATCACTTGGCAACAATACAAAGTAACCTAGAATTAAAGTAGTAATAACAACTACATAAAACGATGGTAGTATTCTTTTAACTCTCTTTATATAAAACTCTACTAACGAAAAATCTCCATTGTAAATGGTCTTATATATTATAGATGTTATCAAAAAACCTGATATAACAAAAAAAACATCTACCCCTACAAATCCACCGCTCAAAAAACTAAAGCCGGCATGATAAAGAACTACAAGTAAAACAGCCAAAGCTCTTAAGCCATCAATATCTTTTCTATATTTAAGTATCATAGATTTATCTCGTATACATTTTTGTATTTTTAGGTGAAAAGCCAATATAGAAAACCATACTAAGGGCAAAGAAAACGCTATTATAACCCGAAACAGAAAGTGAGTTTAGAAACAAAACGCCCATAAATGTATAACCATCTCGCTTATTAAAGCCTGCTTTTATTAAAAGGTAATGGGAAGAGTAAAAGATTAATACAGTAGCTATGACACCATGGTCAAATAAGGACCTTAATATGAAAGAATGTAAAATTAGAGAGTAACAGCTGCCATCACCTTTATAACTAAACAAACCTGGGTAGAAATACAAAGCATTGCAGGAGGACACCATTAAAGGTGAAAGCCTAGGGTGACCAAATAAAATTTCCATTGTAGAGCTATTTTGCATCTCAATAATAAAAACACGTAAAAATGCAAGCCTATCTATACTGCTCAATCCTGAGATGCCATATTTTGATAGAATAATGAATACAAAAAAAGAAGAAACTATAGACCCTAGAATTGTTACAGCTAACATGTTCTTCCATGTTAAGCTTCTAAAGTAATAGCTCGCTAATACAAACAACAATATCGGCAACGCTGACTTTGAGCCTGAAGCAATAAAAATAGACAGAATTGCAATTAACTCAAAAAGCTGAATTTTAGTTGTTGAAATACAACGAAGATAAAAAACAAGCGCAAGAAACATCAGCTCAAAGTTATTTTCTCTAAACAAAAGGGGTCTATCATTAAGACCCAAAACTATAGATAAAATATACTTTATGAAGAAAAGAGCCAATAACAAAAAATAAATATTATTAAAAGAGTTTAAACTTCCTATTTTTTTGTTACAAAAATAAAATAAAATTATTAAATAAAATATAGCTTTGTAGGCTAATAGAAAATCAAGAATGTGAACTTTTCTTAAAAATATGGCTATTAACAAAGACGAAAAAAAATAAAATAAGAAAGCTAAACAAAGGTACATAGCTTTCCTATCTTTAAATTTCGGTTTATAGATAAACAGGCTTAAAATAATTAATATATCAAAAGCTGAGGAAATATTGACTAAATGAGCCCTTCCATAAGTAAATAACCCCAAAACTCCGAGAAAAAGAAAATAAACAAAAATGAGTTTAAAATACACTTTTAAATTCCACTGTTACGAGCTTTATAAAAGCGTATTTTTAAATGTTTTTCTGTCAAAATCTAAATATTTCCCAAAAAACTTCTGTCCTTCTCCTCTATAGGTACCCGCCATTGGCCAAAATGTCATTTCTCCAACATAAATTTCACCATTACTTGAAAACAAGTCAACTCTTACACATTTAAAGTCAGCGGATACTTTCCTAGCAACATTTAGCATTTCATCCCAGTTCGAAGGTTTTACAAAACCTGTACCTAACTCAAATTTTGAGTGTAATGGAGTCTTTAAATCATCACCTTCAGGTGTTAAGAGTTGTTCTTTTGAATTTGCTCCTCTATCGTATATGTAGTGACAGAACTTAACTTCACCTTCAATACAATAGAACTTATAATCGGCTGGAGGGGTTTCGCTCTCAGGTTCAATATACTCTTCTACTATTATCATTGGTGGAACAAAACTGTAAGCCCATTCGCCAACACTCCAGCCAAACTTCCTTTGTAAAGAATCTTCGAGTCTTTTCTTAGCTTTTGTTATGTTTAATTTGTGTTTTTCTTTAACTAGGACAACAGTACCAGAATCGTGATTAGTTTTCATAACAAATGATTCAGGAAGAACATTGAAGTTAATCTGAGAAAACTCGCTCACTGCTTGGTACATGGGCACTAAATACTTATTCCCTACTTTTTCTTCAACATAGTCTCTAACTCTGAATTTATCAGAACACTGGATCTGTAACTTATCTTGATCAAATAATTTTAGCCACTGAATTTTATCATTGAAATCTCGGCAATTTATGAGGTCCGGAAATTTAAATAACTTCCTTGCAGTATGCTGATGAATTATAAAATATAGCTCTTTATGCTTTTGAGTTAGAGGCAAGTTATCACTGTCTTTTACCCACTTTCGCTCAATAAATGGCTTGGTGATAAGATTAATAATTGGTGCGGCTATATTATTTAAAATATATCGAAGAGTGTTTTCTATCATGACTACTTATCAACCTTACTTGCCTGTAATAATATAACATTAGTTAGATTCTGAATGGACTGCTCCATGCAAACATCTTTTTTACCAAGAAATGACTTATAATGGATTGCTCTAACAAATGTATCCTCTAGAGCCTTGTGAAAGTGCAGGATTTCTTTGTGCATATCTATATTTTTTAGGACATCTAATTTAATTAGAGCTTTTTCTAAATCATCTTTACTTTTAATTTTGAAAACTCTTGGCATTCCTTCATACCAAGCCCTACCAAAGTTTAGTGTCGGCGTACCTCTAATTGCACTTTCCCAACCAATAGTTCCACTAACTGTTACAGTAGCAACAGCACCATCAATTAAAGAGAAAGGATCGCTATCAACGCTTTCAAAGAATATCCGTGACGAAATAGATGATATCCTTCTATAAAAGATCTCGCCTCTTCCAGCAGAACCTTCTTGGTCTCTATAAAACTGAGATTTGTGCTCCTTAACAATAATATTAATATGCTTTGGTAAAACTTGATTAAGTAGCTGAATCATTAAGATTTGATCAGTGTAAGAACCACCGGTTGGACAAGTAGTCTCTTCTGGTTGGTAATGTAACGCAACAAATAAATACGGTGTTGATTTGCTCCATTTGGTGTCCACTATTTGATTATAAACTTTTTTTAGTTTCTTAACTTTTAAAGCATGAAAAATTTTAATCTTGTTATACTCTAGCCATCCCATACTTTTCTCAGAAGGCATAGTATCAAACATAGTCCAATAGGTATTTGGTTTTTTAAACTTATAGAAGTTGCCTACTTTAATATTTCTCTTTAAAGATATTAGTGACTTTTTTAAAGGTATAAATATAGATTTATTATTCCTTGCATGAGCTTTCATATAATCAGGAATCGCAGAATTATAATTATCTAATACACTATTTACCCTATCAGCAACAAGCTTGCTTGGCACATCTAAATTCCCTCTATAATCACAATTAATTTCAGGCATCGATTCAATATCTTGGATTAGTATACTATTAGAACCAAAAGGAGTCAGCTGAAATGAAACGTAATCTACTGATTTAATCTTACAAGCAACATATAAGGCAAAATCAAAAACTCTATGGGGTATTGAAGGTGAAACAACTAATTCAATATTTTTTTTATTAATGATTGTCAACCAATAGCCGACTAAATCCCTAAAGTAATATACCCTTGTTCCTGTTGTCATTTTCGATTCTGTTGGATCAAGCCTATTCATCATTAATAAAGCCTGAGATTCATACCAAGCTATTTGTTTTAATTGCACCTCATCCATTACCGTAGGCTTGCAATCTTTAGGAAACCCCTTTCCTTTCCATGCATCCTCAACTGTTTGAAAAAAGCACTCATTTAAATTTGAGTTTCTATAAGGTTCGTTCTCATCTCTCCAATGAATAACATAACTAGCTGATAAATTATTTGATTCTAGGTTTTCCATTACCTTAAGCCAAGGCTCTGCAATACAGCAGATATATATAACATTTTTTTTAGGCATAACATTCTTAGATATCATAAAAAACTAACCATTCCTTAGAGCAAACAAGGATTTTACTGAAAAAAGTGAAAACATAGACGCTATAAGCGAATACAAAATAAAATTAGGATCATTTATAAGAACTGCAGTAGCAGAACCCAAAAAGAAAATTACAAGACCAACAACATGACTAATCAAAATCTTTCCATCAAGATTTTTTGCGTACAATATATAGTGAGGAACCATACTTAACGAATATAAAAAAGACATAATAAGTAAAAGCCATAAAATTGTTATGTGTTCTAATAAAATTTTTTTATCTGTCCACTCAAATACGTATGGGGAAAGTAACCCAATTACAAACGCTACACCTCCTCCGAGCATAATCACAGACCAAGACAGCTCTTTTATATTCTTTTTATATTCGATTAACTTATTTCTTTTATAGTTACTGACCAGCTTTGGGTATACAAATGAAAATACAACAGGAACTAGCACACTATTAATAGCCATTGCTATGCTTACGTATACTACATATACAGCTAATAAATCCTTGCCACCAACATAATCCATGAAGTAACGATCTGCAGTCATAATTGCTCTGAAACACAAAGTTGCGCAAAAGAATTTAAACGCAACCTTGTATCCTTTTTTTATCCAGCTGATATCTACTTTTGAAAAATTTACTTCTGGCAATTCTTTAATAATGAAAACTACGCCTACAATTACTGAAGCTACACTACCTAATAGCCAGCAAAATAAGACTGTTTCAATATTATGGGAAGACTCATCTAAAATAAACAATGCAATGACAACCCAGCACCAAGCACCTAACCTAAAAAAAAGAATAAAGCTTGCAATTAATTGTTGTTGAAAGGTAATTAAGATCCTATTAATTTCTTGAGCTATATGTTCAGATACGAGTAGTAGAAAGTAGAGTGAAATTAATTCTAATGGTAGCCAAGCATTATAAAATATTAATAGTTGCAGCGGCAGAATTAAAAAATACAAAAGAATAGTAGCTAAACTTTGATGTTGTAAAATCCAACACCACCTATTATTACTTTCACTCAACAACTCTCTTTGACTATAAGTATAAAATTCTCCACCTAATAGAATAATAGAAAAGCTTACAGTCGCTACAATTAAACCATAAAGGCCAATATCCTCGACTGATAAATATTTAGCTAAAAATATGACCAGTACAAATTTACTTCCCATACTTAGCCCTCTTAGGGCTAAGTTGAATAGTCTTTCTAAAATTTTAGACTTCATCCTAAAGATTGATGAATTTTAAATTAGCATCTTCAAGAGTTAATGGAGTTCCTCTTGCAATACACTTTGTTGACTCTTTCCCAATAACATCTTTTAAATATTTTGGCGCTAATCCATAACCTGGCCTAATACTGCGAACATTTTCATGTGTAAACTCTTCCCCCTCAGCAACGTCTTTAACAACATAAAGCGAGCGTCTAAATATCATGTTTCCTTTTTCGCTTTCTTTGCGCTCATAGTTCACTTTACCTGTCGCTGCCCATGCTGTTTTACTATCTTCACATAACTGCTTTAACTCTGGCTCTTCTAATGAGAAGCTATCATCAGGTCCACCACCATTGCGATCAAGCGTTACATGTTTTTCAATCAAGCATGCGCCTAGCGCCACCGAGGTAATTGCGGTGGTATTATCAATAGTGTGATCTGAAAGCCCTGTGAGTACATTAAACCGCTTGGCCATATCAGGAATAGTAGCAAGGTTATAATCGCTAGCTGGAGCTGGATAACCACTTACGCAATGAAGCACTACTAACTCTTTGCAGCCTGCATTTTTTGCAGTTTCTACTGCTTCACGAATTTCTTCTTCATTTGCCATACCCGTTGAAATAATCATTGGCTTACCAGTTTTAGCAACATATTCAATCAACGGTAAATCAATTGCTTCAAATGATGCTATTTTATAAGCCGGTGCGCCAAGCTCTTCCAGCAAATCAACAGCTGTAAAGTCGAATGGCGAACTAAAAATAGTAATACCTAATTCTTTTGCTTTTTCGAAAAGTGGTTTGTGCCACTCCCATGGCATGTGTGCTTCAGTATATAAATCATATAATGTTCTACCATCCCACAATCCGCCTTTAACTTTAAACTCAGGCTTATCACAATCAATTGTTAGAGTATCTTGAGTATAGGTTTGAATTTTGATTGCATCAGCACCACAACGTTTAGCCATTTCGAGTATTTCAAACGCTCTGTTTATATCACCGTTGTGGTTTGCTGACAGTTCAGCAATTATATACGGTGGAAAGTCTGGGCCTATTTTTTTACCATCAATTGTAATAAATTCGTTCATGCTAACACTTCTCTATTTTAATTTTATACTTACAGCCGTTTTTATAAAAATAGGCCGGAAAACGCTCAGTATCACATACTCTAAGCAGGTTAAATTGCGACTCTAATGATTGACTAATATCTACTTCACTATCTTCTGGGGTACGCTTGCGCAAATAATTTGTTGCGCTGTCATCTTGAAGAACCGGCACAACTGAATCTACATTTTCACAAGCCCATGTAATTAATTGCAGTTCAGCATTAAATAGCTTTTTATTTATTTCGTCATATAGCTCGCTGCCATCTAGTGCAATATCTACCTTTTGCCATATTGCCCCAGTGTCAACCTTATCTTCAGCCTCTAGTAACGAAAGAGTTAGTTTGCTTTTTCCGTTCACAACAGCCCAAACATGTGGACTCCACCCTCTATCTTTAGGTAAGTCACTGGCATGGAGAACCAAAGTATGTTCAAAGTAATCACGATGACTCTTTTTGACTATTTCACTGCATGAAACCAAAAAAAGTAGTGTACCTTTGCGATTTATTTGTTCTACCGAAGTCAACAGCTCTATATCATAACGTTGTTTGTTTATTGCTTTCCATTGCTCTAATGCTTTATAAACTGGGTGTTTTATATCAGAGCAAAGCAGAGTCACCTTTAGCATACTTCCATAAACCTTTTTAATTGCTTTATCGTTCTTTTACAGCCTAAACCATCACATAGAGCAAAATTGTTACTGCTATAACTTTCCCATTGAGCAATGACTTCTTCTAGTGCAATAATCAGCTCAGTTGTAATATTATTTAGTTTTACCACTTTTACTGCTTTTACTGCTGCTAGCTCTTGTGCAATAGTGTTTTGGTTATCGGCAATAGGCACAATAATTGAGGGAATACCCAAACAAGCTCGCTCCCACGAAGTAGAGCCCGGTGCACCAATCATAATAGTGTGTTTACCCATCAAAGCGGGCATATCCTCAACAAACTCAATATGTTCAACCCACCCACTGTTTGCTAAAGCAAATGACTTTACTTGCTCATAATTAGGTGATCGTTTACTTAACAAAACAGTTATTGGTAGCTTCTGAGCTTCATTTTTTAAGGCATTTAAAACGTTTAATGATGCATTAGGCTGATCAATCCCCCCCATACTTATTAAAATAGTATGCTTTTGTGGTGACTGTTTTTTTAGCAGGCTTTCTCGCACGTATGAAAAGTCAGGCTTTAATAATGCGAAGTCAGTCCCTGTTAGTGCCAAACATGGGTGTAAATCTGTGTATTCTTTTTGGCGCCTATTAAGTGTTTGATCCAATACGATATCTGCATTATGCAATCTTACTAAATCATCTATTACCATTAACTTGCACTTAAGGGTTTGTTTAACTTTATTATGCCAATCTGCATTAATACCATAATGATCAACAATAACTAAATCAACGTTTACTACTTTACTGACAAAGTCTTGATAATCTTGCTCTTCACTAACTTGCAACCAAGCCTCATAATCAGCAGTAGTTTCAGGTATTTGCCATGATGCTGGCTGCATTAGGTGTATTAGATCAAACCCTTTATTATTTATAAAAGTATTAAGATCTGAAGTCTGTTCACGCGTGGCAAATAAAACTGTGTGCCCATCAAACCTGAGTGCTTCAGCTAACACTAAGCAGCGCATTACATGGCCACTGCCAATATGTTGTGAGGCATCGACCCTAAACACAACTTTCATTGAAGCGCCTTATAAAGTGCCTCAGCTAGCTCCCAATCTTCGGGCGTGTCTATGTCTTGCACACGCTTTCTTGGGAGTAAGATAGCTTTTGACTGAGGTGAGAAAAAAGGCTTACCATTTGAAAACGCATCTGTTGTACCCCAGTAAAACTGCCCTGCATCGTGATAGGCTTCTTCTAAATCTTGAGAGCGTGTATTTAAATGCTCAGGCTGAAACATTTCTACACGCTGCTCAGTATTAAGCTTAATAGCTCTTTGAATCGGAAAAGGAAAACTAGTAGCGCTAAATGCGTAATTAATAGTATTTTTAGTTAGCTCTTGTAGGCCTTTTTGTATGAATTCAGGTATTAAAAATGGGGCTGTTGCATAAATACAACATACATTTTTAACACCCCAAGCTTGTTGCTCAGTAAATTCAATAGCATGTTTTATTACGTCAAGTGTAGTGGCATAATCATCAGCAATATTAGCTGGGCGCATAAAAGGCACTTCTGCACCATACATTTTAGCAACCTCAGCTATCTCTGCATCATCAGTAGATACAATTACTTTATCAAAGCATCCACTGTTTAAGGCAGTCTCAATGGAATAAGCAATCATTGGCTTACCATGAAACTCTTTAATATTTTTTCTGGGTATGCGTTTACTGCCACCACGGGCAGGGATGATTGCAATATTCATGATTATGCTTCTAATATTTGTGTAAGTTTACTGATAACTTCATCTTGCTGTTCAAAGGTCATACCATGAAACATAGGGATAGAAATTGCATTTGCGTAGTAGGCTTCAGCGTGTGGAAAGTCACCTTGCTTAAAGCCCATTTTTTGATAATAAGGTTGTAAGTGCACTGGAATATAGTGCAGATTAACACCTATACCGTTTTTCCTTAGCTCATCAAATACTTCTTTATGTGTTTTTGTTATTTCATTTAGACTTAAACGAATAACATATAAATGTAAGCCTGAGTAAGTATTGGGTAATTGATGAGGCAATACAATAGGTAAACTCGCAAGCTTTTCATAATAACGTGCGGCTAGTTTATGACGTGCAGATACAAACTCACTCAAGCGGCTCATTTGTGAAACACCTAATGCAGCTTGCAGCTCTGTCATGCGGTAGTTAAAGCCCAAATCAATTTGTTCGTAGTACCATCCACCGTGTGAAGTATTTTCCATTAAGGCTTCATCGCGAGTAATACCATGACTGCGATAAAGCGCCATTTTACCTGCAAGCGCCTTACTATTTGTCAAAGCAGCTCCACCTTCAGCTGTGGTAACAATTTTAACTGGGTGGAAGCTGAACACGGTAATGTCACTGTATTCACATGAACCAATGGGTTGATCTAAGTAGCTTCCACCAATTGCATGTGACGCATCTTCAATAACTTTAAAACCATATTCTATTGATAACGCATGGATTGCCCTCATATCGCACGGCTGACCACATAAATGCACGGCCACTAAAACCTTGGGTAAGGTACCAAGATTTTTAGCAACAATCAGTTTTTGTTCCAACGCTTTTGGGCAAAGGTTGTAGGTAGCAGGGTCAATATCAACAAAATCAACCTTTGCTCCACAATACAAACCACAGTTAGCTGAGGCTACAAAAGTAATTGGCGTTGTCCACAAACTATCCCCTTCGCCTAAACCTAGCGCTAAACAAGCAATATGTAAGGCCGATGTAGCGCTATTAACTGCTGTTGCATAATTCGCGCCTGTTGCATCCATCAGGGCACTCTCAAACGCAGGGATCTGTGGCCCTTGCGTTAAAAAATCTGATTTTAATACATCAAAAACCGCATCAATGTCTGCTTGGGTTATGTCTTGCTTTCCATACGGTATCATTTTATTAACCTTGCACTTCAAATGATGGATCGACATGCTCAATAATAAGCTGACGCAAACCTTCTACGGTTTCCCATTCTGTATTCGTGCCTGAGTTATATTTAAAGCCGAATGGTACTTTTTCCGCTTTGTGATGTGCAATATATTCTTCTTCTGAGTATGTGTAAGATACAGAAGGCAAAATTGCATAGTAAGGACCCAAATCAATTGTATTTAACGAATCTGTGTCTGTAATCATTTCTTCGTGCAGCTTTTCACCAGGGCGAATACCTACATCACGCGTTTTACAATTTGGCGCAACAGCTTCTGCAATATCTAATATTTTATAAGATGGTATTTTAGGAACGAAAATCTCGCCTCCTAAATGATGACCTAATGCAAACATGACTAAATCAACACCTGCTTGCAATGAAATGTTAAAGCGCGTCATCTCTGTATGAGTAATTGGTAACTCACCGTCTTTGCGTTTTTCTAAAAAGAATGGAATAACCGAGCCACGAGAGCCCATTACATTGCCGTAACGTACAACACTAAATTTAATATCTTTAGAACCACGAATATTATTCGCAGCTGCAAATAATTTATCAGACGCTAATTTAGTAGCACCGTACAAATTAATAGGTGCACAAGCCTTATCAGTTGAAAGTGCAACCACATCTTTAACACCACACGCTAATGCGGCATGTATAACGTTTTCAGCACCGTCTATATTAGTGCGGATACATTCTGTTGGGTTATATTCAGCGGTATCAACTTGCTTAATTGCAGCAGCATGAATAATTACATCAACCCCTTCACATGCCTGAGTCATACGCTCTTTATCACGAACGTCGCCGATAAAAAAACGTAACTGTGGGTAATCGTATGCTGGGTACTTTTGCTTGATTATCGACTGCTTTAATTCATCACGAGAATAGATGATTATTTTTTTTACATCTGGGTATCGCGCTAAAATTGTCTCGATAAATTTTTTACCAAATGACCCCGTGCCACCGGTAATTAAAACTGTTTTATTATTTAACATAAATATTTCCTAGTCTGCATTTGCCCTTAGAGCAAAAGCACTTTTATTAATAATTAATTCAAAAGTATGATTATTTAAATACCAAAGCATATTTACAAAAATGAGTGACTATAAGCCTAACTTAAAGTAAAAGTTTGATTAAGAGTCTTTATCATTAATAATGTAGTACCTCATTAAAATAAAAATAATACTAAAAAAGCCACCTAACAACATACCAAATATTACAATAAATGGTCTATTGGGTTTAAATTTCAATTCTGGAACCAATGCAGGATCAACAGTCTTAAATACATACTCATCACGGACATTCGCAAACATAATAGTTTTAGCTTGCTCTTCGATTAAACTGTATAGAACAGCGCGTATATCTGCTATTGAAGTTTTTTCTAGCTGGCCCATTAAAAACTGTGTGCTTTTATTCGCCTCAATTACATCACGGCTCTTCATAGTTCTGTTTATATCTTGTACAAGCCAATCTACCCATTGCTTTGCAACAAAAGGGGATAAATGTTCAACTGAAATTCTCACCATTCCAGTTTCTGCATCAATGTTTGTTGTAAGGATTTTTTTAAACTGTTTAAAAGCCTCTTGCATTGATGGCTTTGGTTTAAATGGTGCATTGACTATACGCACCCATCTATCTTCACTTTTTGAGTAAATATTTCCATCATAAATTACTTTATTCGAAGTTCTATGCCATGACTTAGCAGCCATTAGATCAGGTAAAATATCGTTCCTTTCAATGAATTCGCTAGTAAACTTTCGAGACTTTAAAACTTGAAGCGCCATTTGAGTTTTATCAACACCCCCACCACCTAAATTAACACCCGCTAAGCTTGCTAAACCACCTAAGTTACCAGATAATCGACCCGCTTTATCCTGCTCTGCAGGTGCTAACAATACCTCTGCTCTGTAGATGTTAGGCTGGTTTATAGCATAAACAACCGATGCAACTGCAAATAACGCGGTTATAGCAATGATGATCCACTTGCCTTGCCAAATCACGGCAAAGAGTTCACGCAAGTCTATTTCGTCATCGGCAATATTGTTGTTTGGCATATTTGCTTGGTTTAGATTGTTTGAGTTGTTTTCCATTTAAATCTCATAAGTTCTAGTGAGTGGCTTCGGGCCGCGAGCTATTGGCTATTGGCTATCAGCTATCAGCTATCAGCTATCAGCTATCAGCTATCAGCTATCAGCTATCAGCTATCAGCTATCAGCTATCAGCTATCAGCTATCAAAAATTGAATAACGAGAACATTAGGTCAAGTTATTGTTTTAGGTTTTAGGTTTTAGGAACCTTAGCTCGTTCCTCATAACACCAAACCTGCTGCTACATTTACGCGACATAAAGCCCCGTCTACAAAACCATTTTGAACCACAGAGTACACCGAGGCGCTGCGCGCTTCACTGAGAAGAAAAGCTTATATTGATAAAAGCCTTTACCTTTAATCTCTTCCACTGTGTTCTCTTTACCCTCTGTGGTGAATAAAATCACTAACAGACGTTTCGAGCTTCGAGCTTCAGGCACGCTCCACGTTCCAGTTCGTCGCAGAGCTCCTCTCGCTCCAGCTTGAAAGCAAAACTATTTGCTTGTCTAGCCCTTCGGGCACGCTTCCGCCCCTAGGTTGCAGTTCCTACGTACTGATAAAACTATAAATTTTAGGGTTCGGGCCACGGGCTGCGAGCTTTGGATTTCGAGCTCTAGACCCATAGTTCTAGGCTCTAGGCTCATAACCTTTAAGCAACCGCACGGGCGTAAAGCCCCGCTTTAAAAATCATTTTTGAACCACAGAGTGCACTGAGGCGCTGCGCGCTACACTGAGAAAAAGCTTGCTGAAAAATGACAGCTAATAACTGTTTTTTTCCTCTGTGTTCTCTTAACCTCTGTGGTAAATAAAATCACTAACATACGTTTTGGGCTTCGAGCCGCGAGCCCGTTGCTCATAGCCTGATGTTCATAACCCTAGCTTTTCCTAAAGCCTTAAACATACGCGACATAAAGTCGCTGCTACATTAGCGTGGCATAGCCCCGCTTTAAAAATTATTTTGAACCACAGAGTGCACTGAGGCGCTTCGCGCTACACTGAGAAAATCAGCCTGCTGACAGCTAATAACTGCTTTTTCCCTCTGTGTTCTCTTTACCTCTGTGGTAAATAAAATCACTAATACCTTTAAACTTCGAGCCGCGAGCCCATTGCTCATAGCCCGATGTTCATAACCCTAGTTTTTCCTAAAGCCTTAAACATACACGACATTAAGTCGCTCTACATTAACGTGGCATAGCCCCGCTTTAAAAATTATTTTGAACCACAGAGTGCACTGAGGCGCTTCGCGCTACACTGAGAAAATCAGCCTGCTGACAGCTAATAACTGCTTTTTCCCTCTGTGTTCTCTTTACCTCTGTGGTAAATAAAATCACTAATACCTTTAAACTTCGAGCAGCGAGCCCATTGCTCATAACCCTAGCTTTTGCTAAAGCCTTAAACATACACGACATTAAGTCGCTCTACATAAACGTGGCATAGCCCCGCTTTAAAAATTATTTTGAACCACAGGGCACGCTAGGCGCTGCGCGCTACACTGAGAAGATTAGCCTGCTGACAGCTAATAACTGCTCTTTCCTCTGTGTTCTCTTAACCTCTGTGGTAAATAAAACCCCTAACAGACGCTTCGGCTTTGAGCCCGCAGCCCGATACCCGTTGCTCATAACCTTATATTACAAGCTTCCGATTGCGGCTACTGCTACGCCAAGCTGGTAAAGTATTTGTGTAGCAGTGCTCCACAGCGTTAGCTTGTCCATATGGCCTGCGTCCATTGGTACTACTATTGTGTCACCTGGCTCTAGCATTTGCTCATTACCAGGGGCAAACCAGTTACCTGTGTTAGGTATAGTTACTGCGCCATTTGCTTTAATAATGTAAATACGGTCATCGTCAGCGCGTTCTTTTAAGCCACCACTTAGTTCTAGGTAGTCATCAACACTTATGCCTGCTTTATAAAGGTGGGTGGTTGAGTAGTTTACTTCACCTACAACGCTAATAGAATCGCGTTTGCTAGGAACATATAAAGTGTCGCCATCTTGAAGCACTAAGGTTTGCTGGTTATTTTCAATAAGCGGCAGGTCTATTACCAAACGGCCTAATGCTTCTACACTTGCCAGGTCGTTAAGTAAATTATTCATTTCATCATACGAAAGCGAGCTACTACTCACCGAGTCTTGAAAGCTTTTTGATGCCACATCACGGCGAAGCTCTGTTGCTAAACGCGCTAATTGTTGCTGCTCTTGCTGCTTTACCGATAAGCGAGTAAATATAGCGGCGTTTTGCTCTGCAAAATCACTAAAGCCACCTGCTCGTTCTAGTAAGTTACTTAGCGTCTCACCGCGACGAATGGTGTAGGTGCCCGGAAATTTAAACTCACCTTTTAAAGTTACCTTAACGTTTTCTTGCCAGTTAGGAATTGCAAAAATATTTAAGCTGTCTTTGCTTTGCAAAGCAAGGCTGCTTTCGTTACTACCTATTAGTTGTTCAAGGTTTATTTTTACATGTTCTACTTGTGAAGCATCGCCATCAACCATGCGGGTTATTTCAGCTTCTTTGGTGTAAGCCGATTCTAACAAGCCCCCAGCAGCTATTATTAAGTCAGCTACACGGCCATTTACGGTTAAAGGGTAAACCCCCGGGTGACTGACCTTACCGTTAATTTCTACTAGTTGTATTGCCTTATTGGTTGAAGCCTGTTGCTTCAACTGTTTAATTATTGGCGCTAGTAAATTATTACGGCTATATGGTGAGTAGCTTTCAGCGCTTAAATCGTTACTATTTTCATCTTCAGCAGCTTGCTCAATAGATTTATCTTTTTTAGTACCTGAGCCTGTAGTTGATAAAGTAAGTTGCTCTTGCTGCTTTTGCTCAAACTCACTAAATATAATAATTTTATCGTTTGCGTTAAGGGTTAAGTCGTTTTTAGCATTTTTTACAATGGCTTGCGCAACATTAAACTGATGCACTTCTATATCACCACTAATATTTATTTCACGAATTACTAAGCCATAACTTAAATCAGCTTGTTGTAGTAGATCACCACGTACCGACTTTAACACGTCGGAAATGCGTTTACCTTCATACCACTGGTAGCTGCCAGGGCGAACTACTGCCCCCACTAAATTTACAACGTTATTATATTGTGCGCTTACCGTGTTAAAACGAATGCGATCGCCGTCTTGCGGAATGTAATTTATATTGCTAGCAGAAAAGTCTACGGTAAGTACTTCTTTGCGGTTGTTTTTAAAACGCTCTACCACGGCATTTTTAGTATAAGCGCCCGGCTTTAGTCCGCCTGCCATAGCTAAAAGCTCTTTGGCTGTTTCGCCCTTTTTTAGCTCAAAAATAGCAGGGCGTTTCACTAAGCCTTCAACGGTTACTTGCGAGCCAACAGATGGCACAAATACTACATCGCCAGGTTTTAAAATTATATCGTTACTGCTATCACCGCTAATAAGTAAATCGTATAGATCGAAGTTAGTTACTACTTTACCAGCACGTTTTACTTGTATATTACGCAGTGATGCAATATCCGACACCCCGCCACTTACAAATAACGCATGCGATACCGTAGTTAACGACGACACACTGTAACTACCAGGTTTATATGCTTCACCTAATACCATAATTCGCATACTGCGGAGCTGGCCAAGCGATACAAACGCTTTAACGCCAATAACTTCTTGCTCTACCTTTAGTTTAATTAACTCTTTAACCTCCGCAAAGGTTAAGCCAGCTACTTGCACTGGGCTCAAGTCAGGAATGTTAATTCGACCTTCTCTATCAACAATTACTTCAAAGCTTGCACTTTCTTTACCATAAAAATTAATTAATAACTGATCGCCTCGGCCAACTAAATACGTATCGGGTACTGCTGACGTTTCGCTAGGCATGAAAGTGGTGGGTTCGCCGGCAAATAATTCATAACCGAATGCTTTAATTTTGTTGGTATTTGGCTTTTTTTCGACTTGTTTTGAATTTTGTTCAGTTTCAGATGGGCTTGGGCGCTCACCGATAGTAGGAGGTTGTTCTGCACTAACCTGGTTTTGCTGACCAGCACCGGTAATTACCGATAAATCAACACCGTACTGCTTTGCAAGCGCCTGCTGCTGAGACTTAGGCAACTTTTTAAATTGCTCTATTTGCGATGCACTTGGGGTAAAAGCCAATGCGTTGAAGCTGCTGATAATTATCAGCGCACTAATAAAGTATTTAAAAAAGTTCACGAGTAGGTATTTCCCTAGTTCTACAGTCGATAATGCGCGTATCATACACCATTTTCGCGTAATTAAAAAAGAGGCAACCGCCTCTTTTATTACATAATTGTTATCAAAACCGCTATTGGTTAAAAGCTATACACCAATGTTAATGAGGTCTCTGTATCAGTTGCTTCTTTATCGTCAGCAACATCTGAGTTATTAGTAATATTGTAAGCCACTTTCATTTGTAGTGAGCCGTTAATTTTAGTCAGCAGTGCCGTTTCTGAGCGGGTTTTGGTGTTTGTATCACCATATTCTACTGACACTAACTGAGTAAAACGTGCGTTGTCTGAAATTTTCCAGCTAAAATCCATTTTACCTAAGGCTATCACTTCACCTTCGTATTCACCTGCTAATGAGTTGCCGTTTTCGTCAACCTCGGTGCTTACATCTGGGTATTTAAAATATTTATAACCTGGGCCAATTTCAGCGTTTAATTTCATGTTTGACTCATCTAGTAAACGCAAGCCATAACCCGCTGAAACAACCGACTCACTTCTGTAGGCACCAAAGTAATCAGAAACGTGCGACCCATAAATGAATAAGTGTGCATGTTTTTCGTTTAGCTTGTAGTTACCTTGCGCTGAAATAGCGTACTTTTCATTCGTGCGCTGTTTTTCTTTAGTGCCGTCTTCGTTTTCTACTTCGTCTTCTTTGTAGATGCCGTCTAGCTTGTATTCGTTGTTCCAGTACTCTAGGTTATGCAATACTTTAATACCGCCTTTGAGGGTGGTTGTTTCGGTATTACCACTGGTAATAATGGCACCTACTTCACTGGTTACTTCCCAGGTTTTTTGTTCTTCTGCTGATGCAAATGCATTGGTTGTAGCTGTGGCTGCTACTAAAATTGATAAAAGCTTAAGTTTCATTAAAAAATAACCCTGTAAATATAATATGTATACTTATTAAAAAAGCAGCGCACATGCTAACCAATCTCATATGATCGCTGCCTTAATAAAATAAATATTTTAAAAATTAGTCTTGCTTATGTAAATGAACATCCATTTGTGGGAACGGAATAGTAATATCAGCGTCATCTAACGCTATTTTAATATTTTCCATTAATGACCAGTATGTTGGCCAGTAATCTTCCGAGTTAACCCACGGGCGCACAATAAAGTTAACACTTGAATCGGCAAGTTCAGATACCGATACGTTGTATGCAGGATCTTTTAAAATACGTGGCTCGTTATCTAGTACTGATTTAAGTACTTCTTTTGCTTTGCGCAAATCGGCGTCGTAGCCAACACCAATCACAAGGTCAACGCGGCGCGTTGCTTCGCGTGAGTAGTTAATGATTGCATCTGACATGATTTTTGAATTTGGCATTACAATGACTTTGTTGTCAGGAGTGCGCATTTCGGTTGAAAATATTTCGATTTTTTTAATCGTACCGGCTTTACCGCCTGCTTCAACATAATCGCCTGATTTAAATGGGCGTAGTAAAATAATTAACACACCTGATGCAAAGTTAGATAACGACCCTTGCAATGCTAAGCCAACCGCTAAACCTGCAGCACCTAAAATAGCAATGAATGACGTGGTTTCGATGCCAATTTGTGACAACGCCATTAAAATAGTGGCAGCAAATACAATGGCATACACAATACTAGAGACAAACGATGAAACCGCTTTATCAACTTTTTTCTTGTCGAATGCTTTAGCAGTTAAATTTGCACAAAACTTGGCAATTCGACCACCCAGTAAAAATATAACAAGCGCTATAACTGCTTGAATACCATAGTGTAAAATTAAGCCTGAATTTTCATTCAGCCAATTGAGTATTGAATCCATATTAACTCCTGATAGTTTTATTTAGCAGTTTAGCGATATTGTTTGTTGTATTGTAAATCTTTAATAGGTGTTTGCAACAGCGTTTTATTGAGGGGTTAGGGATTCGAGTCGCGGGTGGGGAGGTTCGAGGTTCGAGGAATCTAAAAACCTTACGGTTAATATAGCAAGGTTTTTTATACCCGTAGGCGGGAGTTTACCTCACGCAGGGTTTAGTAAAATGCGCGGGATAACCACAGCTCACGTTCAATACAAACATCATGCTTGGCTTAATCTCTACCTAAAACCTAAAACCTAAAATCTTTGTCTTTAATCTCTTCCTCTGTGACCTCTGTGGTAAATAGTGTTTTAATTTTTTGCACCACAGAGTACACCGAGGCGCTGCGCGCTACACAGAGAAGAAAATCTTGCGCGGTATAAAGCGGGATTAGGGATTCGAGCCGCGAGCTGCCCGTTGCCCGTTGCCCGTTGCCCGTTGCCCGTTGCCCGTTGCCCGTTGCCCGTTGCCCGTTGCCCGTTGCCCGTTGCCCGTTGCCAATAGCTTAAATATAGAATACTTATAATAAGTTTAATTTTTTTTGATTTTTTGCTTCACAAGCATGGGGATATTATGTATTATGCGCGCCACACCAAACAAGGTGTATGTAGTGGCGGTTGTAGCTCAGTTGGTAGAGCCCCGGATTGTGATTCCGGTTGTCGCGGGTTCGAGCCCCGTCAATCGCCCCACTATTTTCTAAGTCTCCTCAGTAATATCCAAAGTTAATCTTTTAGTTATATCTACCCAGCTTAAAGCCAAAAAACCTTAAATAAAGAAATAATACTGACTTATCCGTTTGCTTAAGCTTATTTACGTCTTTACTCCGCGTTTACTTATATCCTTTAACTCATACTTATATAAAACTCTGACGCGACATAAAGTCGCTGCTACTATAAATATTACCCTGCGTCTCACTTTCACTTATACTTTTATAAAACCCTGACGCGACATAAAGTCGCTGCTACTATAAATATTACCCTGCGTCTCACTTTAACTTATACTTTTATAAAACCCTGACGCGACATAAAGTCGCTGCTACCATAGATTTACAAACATCACCTGTAGCAGCGGATTTATTCCGCGTCATAGAGCCTTAAAAGGACGCGATGTGAAATCGCTGCTACACTTTATTCTTTATGCGCAAGGACTCGCTATGAAGAAGGCTTATCGACTCAGGAAAGGGAGGGTCTCTTTAACTAATCACTACTATATTGTCACTATGGTATCCCATAATCGTAATAAGCTTTTTACTAAACTTAATATGAATCGTTGTTTAATAAAACATATGCGAGAGCTAGAACGAGAACAACGAATAAAATCAATCGCATTTGTTATTATGCCAGACCACTTACATTGGCAATTTCAAATACTTTCAAACAATACGCTTTCAAATATAGTTCGTCTTTTTAAAGGTAGAACTGCCGCGAGTTTTTATCAGTTTGAGGTTTATAGATTGTGGCAAAAAGGATATTACGATCATTTAATTCGTAATGAAGAAGATCTTATAGCAAGCGCTCGTTATATTATTGCCAATCCTTTGAGGGCAAAGTTAATAGCCAATGTTGCAGATTACCCTTATTGGGATTGCGTTTATGTTTAATATTACAGCCGACGTGTAGCAGCGGGTTTACCCCGCGTCACCGAGTCTTTAAAAGACGCGATGTAAAATCGCTGCTACTGTAAATATGCAAGCTTGGGGTTCGGGATTCGAGTTTCGAGACGCGGCATAAAGTCGCTGCTACACCAATCAATCTTAACCCGCACCTCGCAGCCCGTCGCTCGTAAGCTTTGAGCACGTAACCTAAAAAGACGCGACATAAAGTCGCTGCTACATATTATTAAAGGCGTTCTTTCCACTGTTCTACAGGAATTGGCTTTGAAAATAAGTAGCCTTGAAACAAATCGCAGCCACGTTGTTTTAAGTAATTGAATTGCGCTGTTTCTTCAACGCCTTCTGCCACGCTATTTACGCCAAGTGCGTTGGCCATGTCGATGATCATGTTTACAATTGTTTTACTGGAACTATCCTCGTTATCCATAATGCCATCAACAAAGTATTTATCTATTTTAAGCTCTGAAATAGGCAACTCTTTTAAATAACTCAAACTTGAATAACCCGTTCCAAAATCATCTATTGAAAACCTAAAACCCATTTGATTCAGCTCAACCATGGTTTCTTTTACCAGCTCTATGTCTGACACTAAGGTGGTTTCCGTCAATTCAATAATTAAATGCTGTGGCAACACTTGCCATTTTTGCATGCTAGCTAATAACTTCTCTTTAAAGTCTGATGCCACTATTTGCTTAGCGCTTATATTAACCGCAATACAAGTGCTTTTGCCTAACTGACCCACTTGATGTAATAATTTACACACGTTATCAATCACCCAATCGCCAATTTTAATAATGGCCTCACTTTCTTCGGCAATAGGGATAAATTCAGCAGGGCTTATAATGCCTAGCTCTTGAGAATGCCAACGTAATAAAGCCTCTGAAGAATGAAAGGTATTTTCATTAATATATTGCGGCTGAAGCGCGAGTTTTAGTTCATTGCTTTTATCCACATTAATCAGCAAGTAACGGATTTTATTCGTACGTTCATAACGCTTTAATGCATCTAAATCTGCAAAATAATAGCCAAAAGGAGATAGCTTTTTGGCTTGTTTTAGTGAGTAATCAAGTTTATTGAACAGTGAGTCGTATGAGTCTTTACTCGCATCAATAATAGTACTGCCCAAAGAGGCACTTAATACCACTTCAAGATCATTGATCTTATGAGAAAAGTTAGCCAAGGCTAGTATTTTAGAGTCAATTATCGGTTGTTGTAGCTCTAAATCACATAAGTTGCGATTGGGGTAAGTGCTAATTACTAAAAAAGAGTCAACACCACTTTTATACAGTTTGTACTCTCCTTCAACGGCTTTAGATAGTTTTTTAGCCGTTAAAAAAAGTGCTTCATTTCCTGCTTCAATCCCATACTTAAAATTAAACTGAGATAATTTATCCATATCTAACAACGCAGCATAAATATAGCTGCTATTTAAACTGGCACTTTGCAGTAAACTTCTACATTCACGTTCAAACCAGCGTTTATTTTTTAAACCGGTGATGGGATCTGAATAAGCTAAGTTATAAATGGTATCTTGCGCTTCAAGTTTTTCACTTATATCTCTTACTACGCCAATATATTCAATATGTTCACCTCTTGGTGCCTTTGTAAGCGACAACTCTATTTGAAAAATAGTACCGTCGCATTTACGAGCTGGGAGTTGCCTTCCCACTCCAATAATTTTAGCTTCCCCTGTTTGCTCATAATTTCGCATATAAGAGTGATGCTTTGAGGCATAGGGCTCTGGCATTAAGTTATTGATTGATAAGCCTAGCATTTCATTGTCATCGTAACCAAACATCGTCAGTGCTGTTTTATTACAATGAACAATAACGCCTTTTTGATTGATGGTAATAACAGCGTCGTTAAGATTATCTAAAATGGCTTCAAGGCGGTTATTTTTATCTTCAACTTTGGCATTTAATTCATACTCTAAGGTAACATCCTCAAAAGCACCTTGAACGGCAGTTAAGTCATTATTAATATCAAAGACAGGTTGCCCGCTAGTACGCACCCATTTTTTTCGCCCTTTTGCATCTACAAACTCAAAGTCCTCACAATAAGGAAGCCCCAGTGTTTGTAATCGCTTAAACAGCTGGCTTATACGCGCTTGTTCTTTTTCACCCGCATAATGAGCGATGGCTTGAGTCGTATTTATTTTAGTATTAGCAGCAAGTGCATATATTTTATAAACCTCAGGCGAAAAATATAACTCATCAGTTAAAACTGTATATTGCCAACTCCCCACTTTTGCCATACTTTCAACTGCATCAGTCAGCAGCTTTTGCGAACTTGATTTATTTTCTAAGAAACATTTTTGTAAGTAAACACTGGTATAGTTAGCAAAACTTAACAGGGTTGACTTATAAGGTTCTAAATCTTGATGCGCATTACAATATAGGCCCACTAACATACCCGTTAGTGACCCCTCATCATTTAAAATTGCAGCCCCAATGTAAGCATTAGCACTGATTGCCTGTAGCAGTTTATTTTCAGGGTAACTTTGCTGTAAATCATCGGTAATGAAGCAAATATTTTGGGTTAAAAGGGGTTCACAGGGCGAACCTTCAAGGCTGTAAGAAAAGTTTTCAATCACCTCGGCATTGCATAAAACTAACTGCGTAGTGGTTAATTTATCCTCATCAACTGAGGCAATAAATAAGTAATCGGCTTTTATTTCTTGCTGCAAGGCACTCAATTGCGCACTTAGGTTTGCGCATTGAGAATACGGTGCATTATAGGCTGCACCTATATCGGAATGTTTACTATCCTTGCTCACGTTATTAACCTACTTTAAAAGAAAGACCTAGAGACGCTAATGCTTTAGAGTGCTTTTCGATTGCATCAGACTCAGCACCTACACAATGCGCTTGCGCTAGGTTTTCTGACGATGCGCTACTAATATTTGAAATATTACGGCTAATTTCTTGCGATACCATACTTTGTTCTTCTGCAGCGGTTGATATTTGCGTTGCTAAATCAGAAATATCAGTAATTGCAGCGTATACTTTTGAGACAATATCTTGGGTATTACGGGTTTCTTTCACACAGCTCTCTGCCGCATTTTTACCCGCTTCCATGGTTTTTGACCAATTTAAAAGCGTAGATTGCATTTCAGAAATAGATACTTGAATTTGCTCTGTAGCGGTATGTGTTCTGCTTGAAAGCGCACGCACTTCGTCAGCAACAACCGAGAATCCTCTACCGTGTTCACCGGCACGCGCAGCTTCAATAGCGGCATTAAGTGCAAGTAAGTTTGTTTGGTCGGCGATCCCTTGTATCTCTTGCATTATGCCACCTATTTTTTCAGCCTCTGTTGCTAGCTCGCCCGCTGAACTTGCTGAGTTATCAACCTCGTTGGCGAGTAACGATACTTCACGCATGGTGCCTGACATTGCTTGTGTTGCGCTTTCACAGTCTTGGTGAGCTTGTTGGACACGCTGGTTAGTCACTAAAGTATTTTTAGCGACCTCATCAATTGAGTGCACCATTTCTTCAACCGCAGAGGATACCTGATGCAATTCTGAGGCTTCTTTTTCAACGCCGACCTGCGCAGCTTCTGCACAAATTTTTAGAGAATCAGCACCTTTACTCAAGCTTAAGGTGCCATCAATTATACGGCCAACAATAGTAGTGACTTTACCCTCAAGCAGTTTAATCTGAAAATCAGTGTAGCTAAGGCTATTACTGCCTGAGTAAACATGACGAGATACACTGTCACTGCCTTTTTTCGTTTCTTTAAGTGCGCTTTGCGAGCGAATTAACTCTTCATAAAAAATAATAAAAGGCAAAGCAACAAACAGCAAACATAACCAGAACATGTAACTTGTTAACCAAGCAATTAAGGCTGCACAGCCAATAAATAGCGGCAACTTAAATGCAGCTAACTTTTCACTTAAAGGCGTAATTGATTGACCGTTATTTAAACGTTGGTATAGCTTTTCTGCGCGGTTTTTATATTCTGGAAGGAGTTGTTGGCGAACGGATTGATAACCTACTTTTTTACCGTTTTCGTAAATAGGGGTAACAAATGCATCTACCCAATAATAACGCCCATCTTTACATCTATTTTTTACCGCTCCTCGCCATGCGGTATCGCTTTTTAAATTATCCCACATATCAGCAAATGCCGCAGGTGGCATGTCTGGATGGCGAACCATGTTATGGTTTTTCCCTGTCAACTCATTAATGGTATACCCTGAAACTTTACAAAAGCTATCATTTGCATAAGTGATAACGCCTCGTAAATCTGTTGTAGAAACTAATTCTTCGTCAATGCCAAACGAAACTTCCTGGTCTACCGTTGCTTGATTTCTTCTACTCATAGTGGGTGATTCATTATGTTTAATGTGTGAATTTGCGGAATGTTAATTTATAAATGTATAAAACACAATTATACATTTATACTATATGTTAATAGTTTTGAAACTACTGAAACTTCATTCTACTTATTTTCAAACTAAAAATAAACATTTAAAAACATACAGTTACAAAAAGTTACATATAGCAAAAGGAATTGCTATTACGTAAAGTTCCACCTATAAAAGGATTATAATTAGAATAGCATCTAACTAAGAATAGTTTAGACCTACAAGGAGGAAGTAGCCAAAAACCTCTCCTTAAAAAAGGGCAAAAAAATGCCACCAAAATGGTGGCATTTACACACGGGGGTATTTCTACTTATAGAAATTTTTTACTTTTTGTTTACTTAAACATTTTTTAAAAATGTAGCATTTACACCCATTTCAAGCAACTTAAAACGCTAAACGGTTAACTCATCGGAACAGTTTTAACCATTACACCTTAATACATACATATTTTTCTTCTAAGTATTCATCTAACCCTTGGTGACCGCCCTCTCTGCCGAGACCAGATTGTTTTACCCCACCAAACGGCGCTACAGGGTTTGATATAACCCCTTCATTAACACCGACCATACCAAATTCAAGCGCTTCACTTACGCGGTATATTTGCTTAATATTCTGACTATAAAAGTAGGCTGCTAGTCCATAGGGAACATCATTAGACAATGCCAGTACTTCTGCCTCATCATCAAACGGGATTATACTTAATACAGGGCCAAACACCTCTTGGTGATAAATATCCATCTCAGGCGTAACATTGTTAACAATAACTGGGTTTTGAAAACTCCCCCCTAAATCTCGTTGCTCGCCAATAAGCGAAGCCCCTTTGCTTAATGCATCGTTTATCAATTGCTGCACTTTTTGTTTAGCCTCAGGGTATATCAGCGGACCAATGTCCACTTCATCTTCAAAGCCGTTTGCCACTTTTAATCCAGCAACCTTCGAGGTTAGCTTGTTTAGCACTTTATCCATAATACTGCGCTGAATAAAGATACGGTTAGCCGCCACACACGCTTGGCCACTATTTCTAAATTTAGCTGCCATTAAGCCATCAATAGCATCATCAATATCGGCATTATCAAAAATAATGAACGGCGCATTGCCGCCTAATTCCATTGATGTTTTCTTAATTGTATTAGCGCATTGCGATAGTAACTGCTTACCCACTCCGGTAGAGCCAGTAAAAGTAAACTTACGTACGACCTCTGAGTCAGTCAGCATTTTACCAACGTCTTTAGCGTGTTGTGATACCAACACATTAAATGCGCCTTTCACAAAGCCAGCCTGATCAGCTAAATACGCTAAAGCAATGGCGCATAGTGGTGTGTGCTCAGAAGGTTTTAAAATGAAACTACAGCCAGCAGCATAAGCAGGGGCAACTTTCCGAGTTACCATAGCCACAGGAAAGTTCCATGGGGTAATACCGGCAACCACGCCAATAGGCTGTTTATAACTGGTTAGGCGATGCTGGTTGTCGGTTGCAGGGATCACATCCCCATAGCTACGTTTAGCTTGCTCAGCAAACCACTTAATAAAGCCGGCGCCATAATCTATTTCACCGAGAGATTCTTTAAGCGGTTTCCCCTGCTCTTTGGTCATAAGTTTAGCTAATGTTTGTTTATGTTTTATCACCAACTCATACCAGCGCATCAAAGTGTCACTTCGCTCGGTTGCATTGGTGGCTTTTAATTTTACAAACGCGCCTTTTGCCGCATTAATAGCTGTATTTACGCCCTGCTCGTCAATGTCGCTAACTTCTATTATGCTTTTTCCGGTCGCAGGATCATCGACGCTAAATCGCGTAGCGGTTTTATAAAATTCACCATTTATAAACGAGTCTGAAAAAATAAGATCACTCAAAATATACCTCCGGAATAAGTTTCGGGTTACGGGTTTCAGGCTTCGGGCTTCGGGCTTCGAGCTTCGGGTTTCGGGCTTCGAGACGCGGAATAAACCCGCTGCTACATGTGCGCGACATAAAGCCCCACCTACAGGCTATTTTAATTTACCCGCGCCTCGCAGCCCGTCGCTCGTAACCTTTTGCCTTTAACCTTTAACCTAAAACCTTTGTCTTTAATCTCTTTCTCTGTGGCCTCTGTGGTAAATAGTGTTTTAATTTTTTTCACCACAGAGTGCACCGAGGCGCTACGCGCTACACAGAGAAGAAAAACTTGCGCGGCATAAAGCCTCGCCTACAAAACAATGTTCGCCACCTTTTAGTCGGGAGTTTACCTAACGCACTTATAGAGCTTTTGGCTTACCCGCGTCTCGCAGCCCGCCGCTCGTAACCTTTCGCCTTTAACCTTTAAAAAAGACGCGGGATAAACCCGCTGCTACTTAATACAAACAAAAAAGCCGCTTTATCAAACAGCGGCTTTTAATATAATAGTCGTTAATTAAAAACTAATGCTCTTCATTAACGATATTGAGATTGTACTTTGGTATTTCAACCACTAAGTCTTCATCTCTAATAATTGCTTGGCAACCTAAACGTGACTCAGGCTCTAAACCCCATGCTTTATCTAGCATGTCGTCTTCTAGGTCGTCACTTTCATCTAATGAGTCAAAACCTTCACGGATCACTAAGTGACAAGTTGTACATGCACATGACTTTTCACAGGCATGAGGAATGCTAATGCCATTTTTAAGCGCGATATCAAGTACCGTTTCGCCAGCGGGCGCTTCTATTGCAGCACCGTCAGGACACAACTCCGGATGGGGAAGAAAAACAATTTGTGGCATTCTAATCTCTCTTATATATTGTCTACTGACTGGCCTGTTAAGGCTTTTTTAATTGATGCATCCATTCTACGCGCGGCAAAATCACTACTCGCATTGTCCATTTTTTCAATGGCTGCTTTAATTTCGCTTGGCTCTTGTGCACTCTCGCGTACTTTTGCAAGTTCGTTTATTTCCACTTTTAGCGCCGCTAGTTGCTCAGGCTCAAGTAAATCGCCATCAGCTGCTAAAGAGGCTTCCATTGCTTCTATTACACGAAGCGCTTCAACTTGTTGCTCTTTAAGCATACGCGCTTGCATGTCGCCTTTAGCGTTACTCATCGACTCTTTAAGCATGTTAGCAACTTGGTCGTCAGATAAACCAAACGACGGTTTCACTTGTATTTCTGCTTGCACACCGGTTGATTTTTCCATAGCCGATACGCTTAGTAAACCATCAGCATCTACTTTAAAGGTAACGCGAATATGCGCCGCCCCCGCCGCCATAGGAGGAATGCCTTTTAAGCTGAATTTTGCCAGCGATCGACAATCGTCAACCAGTTCACGTTCGCCTTGTAATACATGCAACGACATGGCCGTTTGACCATCTTTAAACGTAGTAAATTCTTGCGCACGTGCAACTGGGATAGTTGTATTGCGTGGAATGATTTTTTCAACCAAGCCACCCATAGTCTCAAGGCCTAGCGACAACGGTAACACATCCAGCAATAACATGTCTGAATCTGGCTTGTTACCAATTAATACGTCTGCTTGTAATGCGGCACCCAGAGCAACAACACGATCAGGGTCAATTGAAGTTAGTGGTTGTTTATCAAAAAACTCGCCAACTTGAGTACGTACCAACGGCATGCGGGTTGAACCGCCAACCATCACCACTTGTAGTACTTCTTGGTTTTCAATACCGGCATCTTTTACTGCACGACGACATGAACGAAGCGTTTTTTTAACCAGTGGCATAGCCAGCTCGTTAAACTTCTCTCGCGTTACTTCAACCATGTATTTTTCATCATCAAACTCAAGGCCAACATTTACTTTTTCGTATTGGCTGAGTGCTTCTTTACAGGCTTTGGCTTTATTTATAAATAAACGTAATACCGAAGGAGATAAGCCCGTCACGCCAGTTTCTTGTTTGAGGTAGTCAACTAATAATGAGTCAAAGTCATCGCCGCCTAAGCTTGAATCGCCACCGGTGGCCAATACTTCAAACACGCCTTTATTTAAGCGCAGTATAGAAATATCAAATGTTCCGCCGCCTAAGTCATAAACGGCAATGATGCCTTCTTGACCTGAGTCTAATCCGTAGGCAACAGCAGCTGCAGTCGGCTCGTTTAATAAACGCAGTACATTAATGCCGGCAAGCTCTGCCGCGTCTTTGGTGCTTTGGCGTTGTGCATCATCAAAATAGGCTGGTACGGTAATAACCGCCCCTAAAATATCCTGATTACCAAAACTTTGCTCAGCGCGCACTTTAAGGGCGCCTAAAATATGGCTTGACGCTTTTACTGGGCTGATTTTTCCGGCTTCAGTTGCTATCGCAAGTGCGCCGTTGTCATCGCAAAATTGATAAGGCAGTTGACCATAACTTTGTTCTATTTCGGCTTGGGTTTTACCTAAAAAGCGTTTAACTGAAATAAGTGTATTAACCGGATCAAGTGTAGCCGCTTGCATTGCGTCTGCACCTACGGTTATGCCACCAGCTTGGTAACGCACTACAGACGGTAACATTGCTTCGCCTGATTCATCAGTAATTGTGCGTGCTTCACCGCTTTGTACGGTCGCAACCAATGAATTTGTGGTACCTAAGTCAATTCCAATTGCTAATTTATGTTCATGTGGTGCCGCGCTCTGCCCCGGCTCAGCAATTTGCAATAATGCCATAATGCTCTTTAAACTCGTGTTGCTCGCTTTGCAGCAAGTGAATTAATCGTCAAATAAACTATCTTCAATGCGTTCAAGCTCGTCGCGTAACTTATAGACAAACTTTAGCTTACGGATACTGTCTGCTGCTTGTTGATATTGCTGTTCATCGTTACTTGCTAACTGCTCTGCCAATTGCGCACTGTATTGCTGATCAAGCTGCTTTATTTGTTTTTCAAAATGATCAATAGCAGAATCAGGGTCACTTGTGGTCGCTAACTCTTCAAGTTCTTCTCGAAGCTCCATTTGCTGCATTAAAAACATGGGATCTTGCAATGTTTGCTGCTCAGCGCGAATATCTACGCCTAGCTCGCTCAGCATATATTCTGCACGTTTAACGGGGTGCTTAAGTGTTTGCAGTGCATCATTAATTTCGGCAGTACTTTGAACGGCCATTAATTTATCACGACTGCTAGCATTAGCATGGCGATCAGGATGAACAGCACGTTGAAGTTCTAAGTAGTGCTTGTTAATCGTTGCTAAATCAATATTGTAGTCAACGGGAATTGCAAATAACTCAAAATAACGCATAACTTCTCACAAATGACAAAGCCCTACATTAATTGGCAGGGCTTAGTTATACCCAAGTAGCTTAGGTATTCAAAACAAGTTTGAGCTTAAACGGTAAAGCTTTCGCCACAACCACACTCATCAGCTTGATTAGGGTTATTAAATTTAAACCCTTCATTTAAGCCTTCTTTTGTGTAGTCGAGCTCAGTGCCGTCGATATAAACTAAGCTTTTAGCGTCGACAATTAAGGTAACGCCTTTAGCCGCAAATGTTTCATCGTCATCGTTTAGCTCATCAACAAACTCTAATACATAAGCAAGACCTGAACAGCCCGTCGTTTTAATGCCAACTCGCAGGCCTATGCCTTTACCACGGTTTGCTAAAAATGATTGTACGCGGTTTGCTGCCGCATCTGTCAATGTCACTGCCATGAATATCTCTTAGTTTGTATGTTTGCTTTTGTAATCTGCAATTGCTGCTTGAATTGCATCTTCTGCTAAAATTGAACAGTGAATTTTCACTGGTGGTAATTCTAACTCTGCGCTGATATCAGTATTTTTGATAGTAGACGCTTCGTCTAGTGTTTTGCCTTTAACCCACTCTGTTACCAGTGAAGATGAAGCAATTGCACTACCACAGCCGTACGTTTTGAATTTTGCATCTTCAATCACGCCTTCTGCAGACACTTTAATTTGCAGTTTCATTACGTCACCACATGCTGGTGCGCCTACCATACCCGTTGCCACTGACGGATCGTTTTTATCTAGAGCACCTACATTACGTGGGTTTTCTACGTGGTCGATTACTTTATCACTGTAAGCCATAATTCTATCCTCACTACCTGCTAGGTATGGGCTCCACTAATTAGTGGTGCGCCCATTCAACTGAATCTAAATCAACACCTTCTTGGTGCATTTCCCAAAGAGGAGACATTTCACGTAAACGGCCAATCGAGTTTTTCATTAGCTCAACGGTGTAATCAATCTCTTCTTCTGTGGTAAAACGGCCAATACTAAAACGAATTGAGCTGTGTGCTAATTCGTCGTTGCGGCCTAGCGCACGTAATACGTAAGAAGGTTCTAAACTTGCAGATGTACAGGCTGAACCTGACGATACCGCAATATCTTTAACAGCCATTAGTAACGACTCACCTTCAACAAAGTTAAAGCTAATATTAACAATACCAGGTACTGATTGGTCTTGTGTGCCGTTAAAGTACACTTCGTCCATATCTGTTAAAATGCCGTCGATTAGGCGTTTACGTAACGCACTGATGTGTGCGTGATCTTTTTCAAAATCTTGTTTTGCAATTCTAAATGCTGCGCCCATACCTACTAACTGATGGGTTGCTAATGTACCAGAACGCATACCACGCTCATGGCCGCCACCGTGCATTTGTGCTTCTAAACGTGCACGTGGTTTACGACGAACATACAAAGCACCTACGCCTTTAGGGCCGTATACTTTGTGCGCCGAGAATGACATGAAATCTACTTTAGTTTGTTGCACATCGATTAAAACTTTACCTGCGCTTTGTGCAGCATCTACGTGGAACATAATTTTACGTTCGCGACACATTTCACCAATAGTGTTGATGTCTTGGATTACACCTAGCTCGTTATTTACATGCATGATGCTTACAAGCACAGTGTCGTCACGCATCGTATCTGCTAATTTTTGCAGATCAAGTAGGCCGTTTTCTTCAACGTCCATATAAGTTACTTCAAACCCTTGACGCTCAAGCTCACGACATGTGTCGATAACTGCTTTGTGTTCAGTTTTAGCGGTAATAACATGCTTACCTTTTTTCTTGTAAAACTGAGCCGCACCTTTAATAGCAAGGTTATTTGATTCTGTTGCACCCGATGTGAATACGATTTCACGTGGGTCTGCATTAATCAAATCAGCAATGTCAGTACGTGCTTGGTCAACGACTTCTTCAGCTTGCCAACCAAAACGGTGTGAACGCGATGCTGGATTACCAAAATTACCGTCCATAGTCAGGCACTGCATCATTTCTTTGGCAACTCGTTCGTCAACGGGCGTAGTTGCTGCGTAATCTAAATAAATCGGTAACTTCATTTCTCTCTCCGCTGCAGGTCAACCTTAAAGTTGACAGCTTACTTGAATATTTTCCAACTGCTTAATTGCATCATTAACGCTGTTTTCTTGGCGAAGAGCGACCGCTTTAACGTCCGACTTTTCGACCAGTTCAGCTAAGGTAATATTATTTAAAAATTCTTCAATTCGTGCGCTTAAGTCTGACCACAATGTATGGGTTAAACAACGCATGCCACTTTGACAACCAGTATTGCTTCGCTGACACCGTGTAGCGTCAACAGATTCATCTACCGCATTGATAACATCGCCAACTGAAATCACATCGGCCTCACGTCCTAGTAAATAGCCTCCACCAGGACCTCGAACAGAACTCACTAGCCCATTCTTACGTAAACGGGCAAATAACTGCTCAAGATAAGACAAAGAAATTTCTTGGCGCTGCGAAATATCTGCAAGCGCTACAGGGCCTATATTTGCATGTAGTGCAACATCCAGCATGGCTGTAACGGCGTATCTGCCTTTTGATGTTAACTTCATAACGCCCCCCGCACAAAAGAGTGCAAATTTTAATTACCAGAGTAGATTAGTCAAGTATTCTAGGTTCTAAAAAACTTGTAATACCCGACTGTTTTGGTCAAGTATTGGGTCTATTGTAATTACCTGAGTAATTTAGTCAAGTATTAGTAGAGCAATAAAGGGCGCTATTTATAACTAATTGCTATTTTATAGACTTATTAATTGAGGTAAGAATACCTCGTAATATGTTCATTTCTGCATCTTCAGGGCGAGCACGATTAAACAAACGACGTAGCTTAGTCATTACCATGCCTGGGTGCTGCTTAATGATGAAGCCTGTTTTAAACAATGTGTCTTCAAGATGTTCGTAAAACAATTCTGTTTGTTTAGACGATGGATATAGGGTTTCGTCTTCTTGTTGTTCCGCTTTAGGCTGTTGATTTAAAAATGCCATACGCGTTTCATAACATAAGGTTTGTACTGCCATCGCTAAATTTAGCGAGCTGTATTCTGGATTAGCAGGAATACACACATGGTAATTACACAGTTGTAATTCTTCGTTTGTTAAACCACTGTTTTCACGACCAAATACAAGCGCTACAGGGCCATTTACGGCTTCGCCAACAAGCTTTTCACCACATTCACGCGGCTCTACCATAGGCCACGACAACGTACGTGAGCGGGCGCTAGTACCAATCGTTAATGCACAATCAGCAATCGCATCGGCAACCGTATCAACAATAACCGCATTACCAAGTACATCAGTAGCACCTGCAGCCAGTGCGCTGGCATGACTGTCTATTTCACAGGCTGGATCTACAAGGTATAACTTTGATAATCCCATGGTTTTCATGGCGCGTGCCGCAGAACCAATATTGCCAGAATGTGAGGTATTAACTAAAACGATGCGAATATCATCTAAGATCATTACAGTGCTACTTATCGAGTACAAAAAAATTGCGCAAATTCTAGCATGAAAACGCGCTGAGATCCTATATTCAATAGTCTAGATCTTAAAGATCAGTTCGCGGTCAGCGGTCAGCGGTCAGCGGTCAGCGGTCAGCGGTCAGCGGTCAGCGGTCAGCGGTCAGCGGTCAGCGGTCAGCGGTCAGCGGTCAGCGGTCAGGTAGTAAAATAAAACACCGAGCCTTATGCAAGCCCAGTTTTTATATTATAGGTGAGAGTTTACCTCGCGCACTTTCACAACATGTCAAACTACCTGCGCGGCGTAAAGCCCCGCCTACGTTTAACCCAAACACCGTACTTGGCTTAATCTTTTGCTGACAACTGACAGCTGAAGACTAAAAACTGTTCTTTAACCTAAACCATTGCGGCTTTTACATACACATCAAAGCGGTTCTTCTTGGTTTTGATTTGCATGCTTGGAGTTTTATCATTTAAAAATGGTGCGTAATCGGGGCGTTTCACTACTACACGCTTACTGGCAAGAGGGTAAGCAAAATCGAGTAAATCATCGGCGTCGGTATCGCCACCCACTAACTCTTGGAATACCCGCATTTCTTTTTTAACCAGCGCTGATTTTTCACGGTGCGGGAACATTGGATCAAGGTAAACCACATCGGGCATGCTGTCACATTGAGCAAGTAAAGTATGGCTTGAGCCAAAGATAAGGCTCATATTTTGCTGCATCCATGGGCCAATTTCACTATCGTTATAAGCACGTTGTAAGCCATCATATAACAGTGCAGCAACCACGGGATGGCGCTCATGTAAAATTACTTTACAGCCTAATGAGGCTAACACAAAACCATCACGCCCAAGGCCTGCTGTGGCATCGAGTACCACTGGCGTTGCGCCCTTGTTAAGACCAACTGCTTTGGCAATTGATTGCCCTTTACCACCACCAAATTTACGCCTATGTGCAACGGCACCAGTTACAAAGTCTACGTTAATAGCACCTAATTTTGGCTCGTCAGTTTTATACAGGCTTAGTCCTTTATCATCGTAATGCAAGCTAAAACCACTGCTTTGCTCTGCCCATTGAGCAAGCCCAAAGCGTGCTTCTAACTCATTTAAATAAGGTCGACACTCTTTAAACGCACACTGTATAACCACTTCACACTCCGATGATAAATTTCACCGTTATTATACCCAAACAAAGCCAATATACGATCTCTAGTTTAAAACAACTCAATATCGTTATTTTTGCTCTCAGGTTCTGGCTGCACATGTTGTTTATTACTTAGTTGTGTTTGAGTAATTAAGTCATCACGCTGTTGAGTGGTTGTTTTTAGTTGGTACTTAATAAAGGCTAAATCATTAGTGGTTGCAACCAGCTGCTGTGATGTATGGCTAAGTTGGGTTATTTGCTGATTAAATTGCGAAGCTGTTAGCTCATTTTGTGTTTGCATTAACGATTGGAGTTGCTCGAGCTGCTCTGTAAGCTGACTAATTGCATTCGTTTGCATGGCGTTTTGATTTTTAAGCTGGGCAACAATATCTTTAAAAGCAACGGTTAACTCATTATCGCGCATTAACCGATATTGGTGCTGCTGTATAGTGGCTACTTTTTCGTTAGTTATTTCTAAAATATGCGGAAATAAATCTTTATAGCGACCATACAGTGATGGCGTATCTATTGGCATATTTTTAATTAACAGTGAAATATTAGGATAATTAATAATAGTACTATGACCAATATCAACAAAGCGCTCTGCATTTTTATGCTGCATGAGTAGCTCTTGCTCTAATGGGCATACGCCCGTCTCTTGGCTATAAAACACTCCCTGTTTATTTTGCCAAAAAACGACCACCACATTGAGGTGTAATGGAGTAAAAAAGCCTAAAAAGTATTCACTTAATAGTTCTAAATTATCGGCATGATAGCTTTGACAAACAAAGCGCATAATGCGCCCCATATCACCAGTTTCTATCATCGCCATTTCAGCCGTTTTATTGGCCTTTGCTATATCACACTGTAGTGCTGCACACTGCTTGCGGTACTGATAAAGAATTTTAATGCGTGCCATCAGCTCCTGTGCGTTAAAAGGCTTTAAAATGTAGTCAGCCCCACCAACACTAAACCCTTTAATACGTTCAGCTTGCCCCACTTTGGATGATAAAAACATTACCGGAATATCTGTTGTGGCTTTATTTAGTTTAATACTTTGGCAGACTTCATAACCAGACATTCCTGGCATTTCAACATCAAGCAAAATAATATCGGGGTTATATTTATTTGCTTGTCTTATGCCATCTTCACCATTTTTGGCATGGATCACTTTACAAAACCCAGCTAAAGATTCTTCAATAATATGGTGCATTAATTTATCGTCATCAATTGCTAGTATTAACTTTGCCATGCGTTAGTCCCTTTTAGTACTTTGTTCAAAGCATAGTACGCTATGTTGAAACTACTAAAAATTATTCAAAATATTCTTTAACAACGCTGTATTTTAGGCAATAAAAAAGCGCCATTGAGGCGCTTTTATAATTATATTTTAATTAAGCGGCAATGCCACTATGGCGCAGTAGTGCATCTACACTTGGCTCACGACCACGGAAGTTTTTAAACAGTGCCATTGGCTCTTCGCTGCCGCCTTTTTCAAGAATGTGCTGCATAAACGCTTGACCCGTTTGTGGATTAAAAATGCCTTCCTCTTCAAATTTAGAGTAGGCGTCTGCCGAAAGTACTTCAGCCCATTTATATGAGTAATAACCGGCACTGTAGCCACCCGCAAAAATATGACTAAAGCCATGCTGAAAACGGTTGAATGCTGGCGGTTTAATGACCGAGGTACGACTGCGCACATCATCAAGCACAGCTTGAATGTTGCATGGTTTGTCTGCCACGTAGTCATGGTGAATTTTAAAATCGAATAACGAGAACTCAAGTTGTCTTAACATTTGCATACCTGAGTTGTAATTTTTAGCGGCCAATAGCTTATCTAGTAGCTCTTTTGGTAATGGCTCACCGGTTTCGAAATGACCTGAAATAAAGCTAAGCGCTTCTTCCTCGTAACACCAGTTTTCTAAAAACTGACTTGGCAATTCAACGGCATCCCACGCTACCCCATTAATACCAGCAACAGGCGCTGCATCTACTTGAGTTAACATGTGGTGAATGCCGTGACCAAACTCATGGAACAGTGTGGTTACTTCATTATGGGTAAACAAAGCAGGCTTATCGCCAATCGCTTTATTAAAGTTACACACTAAGTAAGCAACTGGTGTTTGAAGTTCACCATTAGCACGCACTTTACGGCCCATACAGTCATCCATCCACGCACCACCACGCTTGTGGTCACGGGCGTATAAATCTAAGTAGAAACGACCACGTAAAGTATTGTTGCTATCGTAAATTTCAAAAAAGCGCACATCTTTATGGTAAAAATCAATGTCTTTTTGCTCTTTAACTGTAATACCAAATAAGCGGTTAACGGTTTCGAACAAACCACTAAGCACTTTATCGGCAGGGAAGTATGGGCGTAATACTTCATCTGAAATCGCGTATTTTTCTTGCTTTAGCTTTTCGCTGTAATAACCAAAGTCCCATGCCTGTAGTTCACTAATACCGTGCTGTTGCTCTGCATATTGTTGCAACTCTTTAAGCTCTTGCTCTGCTTGTGGCTTAGATTTAGCGGCTAAATCTTCTAAAAATGAAAATACCTGTGCAGGTGATTCTGCCATTTTTGTAGCTAACGATTTTTCGGCGTAATTATTAAAGCCTAGTAATTGTGCTAACTCATGACGCAGTGCCAGTTCTTCACTCATTATCGCCGAGTTATCAAACTCTCCTGCATTTGGCCCTTGATCGGATGCACGAGTAGAAAACGCGGTGTATGTTTCTTTGCGAAGTTCACGATTATCTGCATAGGTCATAATCGGCAAATATGAAGGGAAATCTAGGGTAAATACCCAGCCGTCTAAGTCTTTACTTTTTGCCGTATCGGCCGCTAATGCAAGCGCTGATTCTGGTAAACCAGCCAATTGGCTTTCATCGGTAATATGCTTATGCCATGCAAGCGTGGCATCCATCACATTATTACCAAATTTTGAGGCAAGCTCTGATAAACGCGCACTAATTTCACCGTAGCGTTTTTGTTGCTCAGGATTTAACGCAATACCTGAAAGCTTAAAGTCACGTAATGCGTTAATAATGGTTTTTTGCTGGGCGGTGGTGAGAGTTTTAAATTCATCGCTATTATAAAGCGCGCTGTAAGCCTCATATAAACCTTGGTGTTGGCCAACAAAAGTAGAATATTCAGAAATAAGCGGTAAACACTGCTCGTAAGCTTCGCGAAGTTCATCGTTGTTCATTACTGAGTTTAAATGTGATACCGGTGAAAATAATCGCGATAGTTTATCGTCGGCTTCTTCAAGCGGTAGTACTAAATCATTCCAGGTGAAAGATTGCTTTGCTAATACGCTTTCAATCGCACTGCGACAGTGCTCAATACCTTTTTTTAATGCCGGTACTACATGCTCAGGCTTTATTTTTGAAAAAGGAGGAAGTCCTTCAAGCCCAATAAGGGGATTTGTTTGTGCATTGCTCATAGTCATTCTCAGTTTATGCAAATATAAAAATGAAGTTGGGGCAAAATACGTAAATACAAGGGGAAGTGTTCAGCTCTTAGCTTAATATACGCTCGACTACTAATACCTTGATCTTAACTAGCTTGATTTTCGTTTGATGGTAGAGATTTTAGCAAACCTGAACAAGTGACTTGTTCATCGCATATGATATTATCGGTAAAACATTGTTAAACACATTTAGAGGATTAAACATGGCTCAGCATTTTGATTACATTGCAATTGGTGGCGGTAGTGGTGGTATTGCATCAGCTAACCGTGCAGCAATGCGTGGCGCAAAAGTAGCACTTATTGAAGCAAAACACATGGGTGGCACCTGCGTAAACGTAGGGTGTGTTCCTAAAAAAGTAATGTGGCACGGTGCTCAAGTTGCTGAAGCAATTAATCTTTATGCTCCTGATTACGGTTTTGATGTAGAAGTAAAAGGCTTTGACTGGTCAAAACTAGTAGAAAGTCGTGAAGCTTATATTGGTCGTATTCATAAAGGCTATGATAACGGTTTAGCTAAAAATGGCGTTACCGTGATTAAAGGTTTTGCAAAATTTGTTGATAGTAAGACCGTTGAAGTAGATGGCGAGCACTATACAGCTGATCATATTTTAGTTGCCGTAGGCGGACGCCCTACTATTCCTAACATTCCAGGCGCTGAACACGGTATTGATTCAAACGGCTTTTTTGAGCTGAACGAACAACCTAAACGTGTTGCTGTTGTTGGTGCCGGTTATATTGCCGTAGAAATTGCGGGTGTTTTGCACAGCCTAGGTACACAAACTCACTTATTTGTTCGTAAGAGCAAACCGCTGCGCACCTTCGACCCATACATTATTGACACACTGGTTGATATTATGGCTAAAGAAGGCCCTACTCTACATACCGAGTGTTCGCCAAAAGAAGTGGTAAAAGAGGCTGATGGCAGCTTAACAATTCACTTTGAGAATGGTTACAGCGAAAATGTTGATCAAGTTATTTGGGCGATTGGTCGCACGCCAACAACCGATAAAATTAACCTTGCTGCAGCAGGCGTTGAAGTAAACGAAAGTGGTTATGTAAAAGTAGATGAATACCAAAACACCACAGCTGAAAATGTATACGCTGTGGGTGATATTATCGAAAATGGTATTGAGCTTACACCGGTTGCTGTAAAAGCGGGTCGTACTCTATCGGAGCGTTTATTTAATAAAGAATTGCCGAACGATTTAAAAATGGACTACAGCCTAGTACCAACCGTAGTATTTAGCCATCCACCTATCGGCACCATTGGATTAACTGAGCAAGAAGCTATTTCTCAGTACGGCGGCGAAAACGTAAAAGTATATAAATCAAGCTTTGCAGCTATGTACACCGCCGTTACTCAGCACCGCCAAGCCTGTAATATGATGTTAGTGTGTGCAGGCGATGATGAAAAAGTAGTAGGCTTACACGGTATTGGTTTTACCGTTGATGAAATGATTCAGGGCTTTGCAGTCGCCATGAAAATGGGCGCAACTAAAGCTGATTTTGATGCGGTTGTCGCACTACACCCTACTGGGTCTGAAGAGTTTGTTACTATGAGATAAGTTCGAGGTTCGAGGTTCGAGGTTCGAGGTTCGAGGTTCGAGGTTCGAGGTTCGAGGTTCGAGGTTCGAGGTTCGAGAAATAAAAAAACCTTGCGGTTAACATCGCAAGGTTTTTTTTATTTAGAAGTTAGATGTTTTGCTCGAGACCCGTTGCCCGTCGCTCTTTACCTTTCGCTTTGACCTTTAAAAAAGACGCGGAATAAATCCGCTGCTACATGTGCGCAGCGTAAAGCCCCGCCGTTTAAGCCAAACACTGTGCTTGGCTTAATCTCTGCCTAAAACCTTTGCCTTTAATCTCTTCCTCTGTGGACTCTGTGACCTCTGTGGTAAATGATGTTTTAATTTTTTGCACCACAGAGTGCACCGAGGCGCTGCACGCTACACAGAGAAGAAAATCTTGCGCAGGATAAAGCCTCCGGGTTCGAGAAAAGACCAAATTTACGCGGGGTAAACCCGCTGCTACGTAATTTCAACTCGTAGCCCGTAGCTCGCAGCCCGTTAACTCTAACCTTCGTATTTTAAGCTAAATGCTCTCGGGCTAAATACTCTAACGATTGCATTTCTTGCAGACGACTAATACAGCGTTTAAATTCAAAGTTTAAATTGCCTTGTGTATACAGCTCGGTAATGGGTTTTTCTGCAGAGATAATTAACGTTACATTACGCTCATAAAATTCATCTACCAACGCAATAAAACGCCTTGCTGCATCATCATTATTTTGCCCAAGCTGTTTCACGTTAGATAAAATCACCGTGTTATATAATCGGCTTATTTCCATGTAATCAACTTGGCTACGGGCCGTTTCACACAGTTCGCTAAATTCAAACATAACGATGCAGTCAGATACCTTACGGGTTTTGATCATTCGCCCTTCTATTTCTATTGGGGTGTCTACTTTACCGACTTCCGGCGAGAGCTTATCAAAATATTCGAATAGGTTTTTATCTGCTTGTTCATCAAGCGGGCTATGAAAAATTTCTGCTTGTTCAAGAGTTCGCAATCGGTAATCAACACCTGAATCCACATTAACTATTTCAGTATGCTTGTTCACTAAGGCAATAGCCGGTAAAAAACGGGCACGCTGTAAACCATTGCGGTATAAGTCGTCAGGTACAATATTTGACGTGGCAACCAGCACAATACCGCGAGCGAATAGCGCTTCCATTAAACCACCGAGTAACATGGCATCGGTAATGTCTTGAACAAAAAATTCATCAAAACAGATAATGTCAGTCTCAGCTTTAAAAATATCTGCTACTGTTTCTAAAGGGTTTGCTGTGTTGTTTAATTTTTTAAGCTCATCGTGCACTCGGTGCATAAAGCGGTGAAAATGCACTCGCATTTTTCTATCGCCAGGCAAAGCTTCGTAAAAAGTATCAACTAGGTAAGTTTTACCTCGGCCTACGCCACCCCAAAAGTACAATCCTTTTATAGGTGCGGGTTCAGCTTTATTAAAAAGCTTTGCAAAAAAACCTTTAGATTGCGGTTTTGCTTGTGTTAAATCGTCGTATAAACGCTGTAAATGACGAACTGCATTTTCTTGTGCTGCGTCATGTACAAAGTCATCGCGTTGAAGGTCTTGCTGGTATGTTTGCCAAGGAGTCATATCTATTTACAGTTAAAACACAGTTTAATTTGTAATGCATATTAACACGCATCAATACTCAGGGTATATTAGACTTAGTATGAATTATTATTGAACTAAATATTTTTAGTTATTTTCGCAAAGAGGTGAATTTATGGGTACATTTACATGGGTAGGCTTAGTGATAGTGGTTGCTATTGCTGCATTTTTCGTTGGTGCCTTTGTCACTAAAAAACAATTTAAACAAGATGAGTTAGAGCAACAAGCAGAGCAAGCTAAGCATACTTTAGAGCAGTATCGCCAAGATGTAGCCGACCATTTAGCAAGTACTGGTAAGTTAGTAAACAAAATGAAAGAAAACTACGATCAGTTATTAAGTCATGTTGAAGAAACCAATCAACTGTTACTTGAAGACAGAAATAAAGCTCCTGCTGAACCGTTTTTCTCTAAAGAAACCACAGAGCAGTTACAAGCGTCATTAAAAGAACGTAGCTCAGACCGCTCAAACGCCGATGCTCAACCAGCCGATTATGTGTCGGGTAAATCAGGTTTATTTGCGGGTGATGTGAATACTTCTAAAGCATCTTGATGAACTTTTTTTTGACCCCATAGTCTTTAGATATAACAGCTTTGTTGTTTTATCTTACTGATATACTTTTTTGAGGCTGCTTATTGCAGCCTTTTGCTTTTTAAGTGGAGTAAACCCTGACTATGAAAATGAAATTATCACTTATCAGTGCTGCTATTTTATCTACTAGCTTATTATTAAGTCCAACCGCCTCGTTTGCTAAGTTGCCGGTTGCCGTTAATGGTCAACAATTACCAACACTTGCCCCTATGCTTGAGCAAATCACCCCTGGCGTAGTGAGTATTCAGGTTTCAGGCTCTAAAGAAGTGCGTCGACGTGGTGACCCACTCGATTTCTTTTTTGGCAACCCCCAGCCACGTAGCCAAAAGCGACAGTTTAGTGGTTTAGGCTCTGGCGTTATTATTGATGCCGATAAAGGCTATGTGGTTACTAACAACCATGTAGTACAAGACGCCGAAAAAATGGTGGTTACCCTCGAAGATGGTCGCGAATATGATGCAACAAAAATTGGTAGCGATAAAGAGTCTGATATTGCGCTACTACAAATAGACGCAGATGAATTAACCGCGGTAAAACTTGCTAACTCAGATGACTTACGTGTCGGTGATTTTGCTGTAGCTATTGGTAACCCGTTTGGTTTAAGCCACACTGTTACCTCAGGTATTGTTAGCGCATTAGGTCGTAGTGGTTTAAATATTGAAGGTTACGAAGATTTCATTCAAACCGATGCCGCGATTAACCAAGGCAACTCAGGTGGCGCTTTAGTTAATTTAAACGGTGAGTTAATTGGTATTAATACCGCTATTTTAGGTGCATCGGGTGGTAATGTGGGGATTGGTTTTGCTATTCCATCAAACATGATGAAAAACCTTGTTGATCAAATTGTAGAACATGGTGAAGTACGCCGTGGCTCGCTAGGTATTTCAGGCCGCCCTCTTGATGCAGGCCTTGCCAAAGCACAGCAGCTTGATGTTAAACAAGGTGCTTACGTTATGCAGGTACTCGATGATACAGCTGCCAGCAAAGCCGGTATTAAAGCAGGCGATGTGATTATTAGCATTAATGGCAGTGAGATTAGTGGCTTCCATGAACTGCGAAGCAAAATAGCCACCTTAGGTGAAGGCCGTGAAGTGCAGCTAGGAATTTATCGTGACGGTAAAGTTAAAAACGTTGAAGTTACCCTAGATGGCGCATCAGGAATTACAGCGGCAGGTGAAGAGTTACACCCAGCATTCCAAGGTGCAACACTTGAAAATGTGAAGAAAAACAAAATGAAAGGCATTGAGGTAACCTCTGTCGATCCTCGTTCACCATCAGCACGGGTTGGCCTTGAAGAAGGCGATGTTATTGTGCAAGTAAACCGTCAACGGGTAGAAAGCATTCGCGACATGAACCAAATTATCGACGATATTCAAGGTAATATTGTGTTAGGTGTTAAACGCGGACGCGAGTCTATCTTTGTATTAATTCAGTAATAAACTCAATAAAAGTAACAGCGGCACTTGCCGCTGTTATTTTTTTTGTGCCATCATAAAGGGATTGCTCACTAACAATAAGAATATCGTGCTAAAACTTCTAAAATTTGTACTTCCTCCTTTATTTGCCGGTTTAGGCATTGCTTTTTTAGTGGTTTTTTTCAGCCCTAACATGCGTACTGCATTACTACCTAATGTACCCCTGCCCAGTGCAATGACCGCCAGCCATTTAAGCTTTTCTGATGCGGTTAAACGCGCAGCACCATCGGTTGTTACTATTTTTTCAGAAAGTATTTCAAAAGAGCCACGCTACAAGCGCCAAAATACCGTGCAAGAGCTCGGTTCTGGCGTGATCATGTCACCCGATGGCTATATATTAACTAACTACCATGTGATCAATAATGCCGATCAAATACTGGTGATTCTTACCGATGGGAGACGTTTTTTTGATGTACAACTTATTGGCTTTGATACCATTACCGATTTAGCATTATTAAAAATAAATGCCAACCACCTCCCTGTTATTCCTGTTAATGACAACTACACCACGAATGTCGGCGATTTGGTGTTAGCAATCGGGAATCCATTAAATTTAGGGCAAACAATTACTCAGGGGATCATTAGCGCTACTGGTAAGCAAAAAATTACCGACAGTCCTTACAATAACTTATTGCAAATGGATGCCGCTATTAATGTGGGTAATTCGGGAGGAGCGCTGGTAAATTCTAATGGCGATTTAGTAGGGATCACCTCAGCCCAATTTAAAACCCGTGAGAACTTAAACATTCAGGGAATATTTTTTGCCGTACCTTACACCCTTGCTAAAGAAGTTATGGGTAAACTTATTCGCCATGGTCGTGTTGTTCGTGGTTATTTGGGCTTTGAAGGCACTGCAGTAGATAGTACAGGCAAAGAGGTCAATGATAGCTTAACGCCTGTCGCAGGCATGCGTATTACCAATCTCGACCCTCTAGGTCCTGCATGGCAGGCGGGTATAGAAGAGCAAGATATTGTAATTAAAATTGCTGGGCTTTCAGTGGCTAATCCACAAAATGTATTAAAAAAGATAGGCAGTACCGAGCCAGGTAAAGAAATTGAGTTTGAGCTATACCGTAACGGTGAAATAGAAAAAATAATGGTGACGGTTGCGGAGCTTGAAACCAAGCTATAAAGCGCTTATTTATACTTTGGCATTAGACATAAAAAACGCGATAGATCATCGCGTTTTTTATGTCTTTGACTAACTAATTGCTTTTGCGTTTGATGTTAGCACCTAGCGCACTGAGTTTATCTTCAATACGCTGATAGCCTCTATCTACATGATAAATACGGTCAACAATCGTTTCACCTTGAGCCACAATTCCCGTTAAAATAAGGCTCGCTGATGCTCGTAAATCGGTTGCCATAACCTGCGCACCCGATAAGCTTTGTGTTTCACCACAAAAAGCCGTATTGCCTTCAAGGCGAATATTAGCACCCATACGTTGTAACTCAGGCACATGCATAAAACGATTTTCAAAAATAGTTTCGGTAATGGTCGCACTGCCATTAGCTACTACATTTAAAGCGGTAAATTGCGCTTGCATGTCGGTTGGAAAACCTGGATGCGGCATAGTTTTAATATTAACCGCTTTAAGCTCTCGGCCACGCATATCAAGATAAATACTGTCATCATGTACTTCTAGTAATGCATTGGTTGCACGTAACTTTTCTATTACCGGCTCAAGTGAATGAAAGTCGGTCATTTTACATAGTACTTCACCACCGGCCATCGCGGCGGCCACTAAAAAAGTGCCAGTTTCAATACGATCCGGTAATATGCGGTGTTCACAACCCGATAAACGCTCAACCCCTTCAATCTCAATACGGCTAGAGCCTGCACCGGTAATTTTAGCGCCCATTGCAATTAAGCAATTAGCTAAGTCGATGATTTCAGGCTCGCGCGCTGCATTTTCTAAAACAGTTTTGCCATCTGCAAGCGTTGCCGCCATGAGTAAGTTTTCGGTAGCACCGACACTGATCATTTCCATGAAAATTTCAGCGCCTTTTAAGCGTCCATCTACTTTGGCATTAATATAACCATTTTCCACCGTTATTTGCGCGCCCATGCGCTCTAAACCTTGAATATGAATATCAACTGGGCGTGCACCAATAGCACAGCCACCTGGCAAGGATACTTGTGCCTCACCAAAGCGAGCGACTAAAGGGCCAAGTGCGAGCACTGATGCGCGCATTTGCTTTACTAATTCATAAGGCGCTAACGTACTATTTACCGTTGCACCATCAATAATCAGTGAATCACCTTGCCACTGAACATCAGCGCCTAAGGTTTTTAATAAAGCTTCTGTAGTAATAATATCGCGAAGGCGCGGTACATTAGTAAAGGTACTTTTACCCTCGGGCAATAAGGCTGCAAATAAAATAGGCAGTGCCGCATTTTTAGCGCCAGAAATAGTTACTTCACCAGCCAGCGAAGTGCCACCTTGAATTACAAATTGATCCATCTAAGGGGCCTTATTTATTGCGGTAAAATGAATTTTTGCTCACGTTTCCACTCAGTCGGAGTAAAAGCGCGGATAGAAACAGCATGAATGGTACCATCTGAAATAGTATTCATTAATGGGCCATACACTAACTGTTGCTTTTTAACACGACTTAATCCGTCAAAGCATTCACCAACTGCAATTACTTCATAATGACTGCCATTGGCTTTTACATGTACTTCAGCTAACTGAAGTTCGTCGCGTAATAATGTTTCGACTTGACTCGTTTCCATAACTCTCACTCAAATAGGGTTGTAACCTGACCCAACTGCATAAGGTTTTGCAGTTGTTCAGGTGGGTTTTGCAATTCAAGGCGAATGCCTTGCTGCTTAAATTCTGTAAAAGAGTGAATTAACCAAGCTAAGCCGGCTGTGTCAACCCTTGTGACCTCACTTAGGTCAAAATAAAGGGTTTTATGCTTAGTTTGCCGCTTGGTGTTCAGAAGCCGTTCATTGCCAATTGAATTATGAGTCAATTCACCACTGACTCTTAAGTGCTGCTCATCGACTTGGCTGATTGCCAATTTACTCATTTGTGTCGCTGCCTCTAAACTGAACCGGTAACTTACTTTTTTGCTCTAGTAAGTCGCTAACATGGTCAATACCTTGTTGGCGTAAAATACCTTGTAGCTCGCTTTGCTTTGCATCAAGTAAACTAATACCTTCAGCAATCATATCGTAAGCGCGCCATTCACCGCTTCGGTCTTCACGTACTTTAAAATCAATTTTAATGTCGGGTTTACCGGCTTCTACAATTTTGGTTTTTACCACCACCACATCTTTACCTTTAAAAGGTTGCTCAGCAGCAAATTCAACTTGTTGATTAGTGTACTGGGTAAACACACCTGCATAAGTGGCAACTAGGTACTCTCTAAACGCACCAATAAAACGCTGAATATCTTTAATTGCTTTAGCTTTTTCTGCTTTATCGGTAATCGCGCGTACCTTTGACACTTCACTACCTAACACTCTTAGTGCCGCATATTTGTAGTCAATGTAAGGCATCAGCTCTTCTTCAACGATGACCCTTAAATGTTCTTTGTTGGTAGATATTAATGGCTGGTCTTTGGTAATACGCTCAAAAGTATTATCAGCAACCTGACGCACCATTTTATTCGGATCAACCAATTTAACTTCATCGGCATGCACGCTTTGTACTAGCATTAAACTTACCAATGCGACATTTGCTAAAAATGTTTTCAACATAATAATTACTCACTACCTTGGTTGAATAAAAACTGGCCAATTAATTCTTCAAGTACCAATGCCGATTTGGTATCAGTGATTGAATCGCCACTTGCTAATGCTTTGCTTTGCACCCCAAATAAATCGTCAATAGCTTGGTCTTGCGCACTGTTTGCAACATCTTCGCCTAAACAACGTTGTTTAGCTGAATCTGAGGCGATCACAGGGTTAATACCTAAATATTGCTCGCCTAAAATACCCGAGGTTAAAATTGAGATAGAACTGGTGTCTGAAAAACGACATAAATACTGCGCATCAATACTCATGTTCACCACAGGTAAAAACTCTTGCGGGTGCACATAAATTGACTCGACACGACCAATAACAACTCCCCCTACTTTAATAGGCGCGCGAGTTTTTAATGAGCCTATATTTTCAAACTTGGCGTTTAATGTGTAGGTTTCACCTGAGCCGCTAATACCTGAATTGGCCACTTTAAGCGCTAGCATTGAAAACGCCAAAATACCTAGTGCGACAAAAAAACCAACTAAAATTTCTAATTTCCGTGAATTCATTATTTAATACCCTATTAGCTAGTAAACATTACCGCTGTCAAAATAAAGTCAAAACCTAATACCGCCAGTGATGAGTGCACCACTGTTTCTGTTGTTGCCTTGCTGATCCCTTCTGATGTAGGAATACAGTCATACCCTTTATAAAGCGCAATCCAAGTCACAACAATCGCAAATACGATACTTTTAATTAAACCGTTTAGTATATCTTTTTCAAACGACACCTGAGCTTGCATTATTGACCAAAAGCTTCCGGTATCAACGCCTAGCCAATCAACACCCACCAAGTGAGCACCAATAATAGCGACCGCTGAAAAAATTAACGCCAGTAACGGCATACTAATTAAGCCAGCCCAAAATCGCGGCGCAATAATACGTCTAAGCGGGTCGATAGCCATCATCTCTAGCGACGATAACTGCTCGGTGGCTTTCATTAAACCGATTTCAGCCGTTAACGCACTGCCTGCCCTGCCTGCAAATAATAATGCAGTAACCACAGGCCCCAGCTCACGTAACAAGCTAAGCGCTACTAACGGGCCTAGGCTGTCTTCTGCACCATAATCAACTAAAACGGTATAACCTTGCAGAGCTAAAACCATGCCGATAAATAAGCCCGACACCACAATAATCAACAGCGATTGTGAACCAACCATGTAGAGTTGGCGCACCAGTAGAGGCGTACCTTTTTTAAAATTGGGTAAATGCCATAGTGCACTTGCTAGCATTTGCGTTGAACGCCCAAGTGCAGCAAAACGACCCAGTGTTTTATGGCCTATTTTTTGTAGTAAATCCAACATTACTGCGGCTCTCCTAACAGTTCATCTGCATAGGTTTGTGCTGGATAATGAAATGGTACAGGCCCATCTGATAACCCTTTTAAAAATTGTTGCACCAGTGGTGATTCATGCTGACGCATTTCATCTGGCGTGCCGCTTCCAATCACACCTTGCTCGGCAATAATAATAACATGGTCGGCAATGCTCATTACTTCATTCACATCATGCGTAACAATCAAAGAAGATAAACCAAGCACTTCATTTAATGACTTAATCAGCTTAACCAACACTCCCATTGAAATGGGATCTTGTCCTGCAAAAGGCTCATCATACATAATAAGTTCAGGATCAAGCGCTATAGAGCGAGCCAAGGCTGCACGACGTGCCATACCACCAGATAACTCTGAAGGCATTAAATCTTTAGCACCACGTAAGCCAACGGCTTGAAGTTTCATTAAAACCACTAGACGGATTAAGTCTTCACTGAGTTGTGTGTGCTCGCGGATAGGAAATGCGATATTGTCAAACACCGACATATCGGTAAATAAAGCACCGCTTTGAAATAACATGCTCATGCGTTTACGTGCCGCGTAGAGTTCTTTACGCGACATGGCGACTATACTGTCTTTTTTAAATAAAATATCACCGGAGTCAGGTTTGAGCTGGCCACCAATTAAGCGCAGCATCGTGGTTTTGCCAATTCCGCTTGGCCCCATAATGGCAGTAATTTTACCCTCTGGGACATCAAAGCTCATATTTTTATATATGACCCTATCGCCTCTAGAAAAGGTAACATCCTTTACTTCTACTATTGATTGCGACAAGTCGCTCTCCATAACAATATTCTCTCATATTTCTATTTTAAGGGTTTTTTGGTCAAGATGGAAAAAACAATTCGTAAGATTTTGTAATAGCGCCGCGAAAACAGTTATAAGACTGCGATAAATTGACTTAACCGACGCTTAAACAACCAAATCAACTTAGTAAAAAATTATTTTAATAACCGTCTAATGTATTACAGCTTACTCTTTTACTTATACTTTTATGGTGGCTTTTGTTACTATTCGCGCTATCTGAATTTACACTAGCTGGCTTATCACAATGGTTACCTCGTTTGTCATTTTAATTCTCGGTTTTGCAGCTCTCGTATGGAGTGCAGACAGGTTTGTTTATGGTGCAGCTGCACTGGCTAAAAACTTTGGCGTACCAACATTAATTGTAGGTTTAACCGTGGTAGCTATGGGCTCATCGGCCCCTGAAATGATGGTATCCGCTTCAGCTGCTTTGGCTAATAAAACCGATACGGCGGTTGGTAATGCGGTAGGTTCAAATATAACTAACATACTATTAGTATTAGGTATTACAGCGCTTTTAAGACCACTTTCAGTTTCTTCAAGTACATTAAAACGAGAAATTCCACTGGTATTACTGGTGTCTATCGCCACTTGGTATATTTTTTCAGATAACTACTTTTCGTTTTTTGAAGGCGCAGCCTTACTGTTTGGTTTTGTTGTTTTTATTGGTGGGCTTATTTTTGTATCACTGCGAGCAAAAAACCAAGACGACCCCTTTGTTAGCGAAGCCTGTGATGAAGTACCTGACAACGTACCAACCAAAAAAGCCGTTTTTTGGTTGGTAGTGGGTATGATTTTACTGCCGGTTAGCTCACACTTTTTAGTTGGCTCAGCCGTCGATATTGCTAAATACTTTGGCCTAAGTGACTTAGTAATTGGTTTAACCATAATAGCCATAGGTACCAGCTTACCTGAACTTGCAGCCTCTATTGCGGGTGTTCTTAAAAATGAAGATGACCTAGCACTGGGTAACATTGTTGGCTCAAATATCTTTAATATTTTAGCGGTATTACCGCTGGCAGGATTAATTAACCCATCGGTTATTGACGCATCAGTAGCTAACCGTGATGTTATCATTATGATAGGTGCAACCTTGGCACTTATTGCTATGTCATTGAACTTTAGAGGTCAAAGACGTATAAATAGACTAGAAGGTGGCTTGCTCATCGTCGCATTTATGATTTACCAAGGTTATATTTTTAGTCAAGTAGGGTGATCCATGGCAACGCTAAATTTTATTCAACAAGGCTTACGCGTCCTTGATATAGAACGCCAAGCACTCAACGATATCGCACAATACGTTAATGAAAGCTTTAACCAAGCGTGTCAATTAATGTATGACTGCTCAGGCCGTATAATTGTTATTGGCATGGGTAAATCGGGCCATATCGGTAATAAAATAGCAGCCACTTTAGCGAGTACTGGTAGCCCCGCATTTTTTGTTCACCCTGGTGAAGCGAGTCATGGTGATTTAGGTATGATCACCGCCAGTGATGTAGTTATGCTTATTTCTAACTCTGGCGAAACCAGTGAAGTGCTTAATATTATTCCGGTATTAAAACGCATTGGCGCTAAAATGATTGCTATGACAGGTAACGAAACGTCAACTATGGCAACATTGGCAAATGTGCATGTGTGTATTAAAGTTGAACAAGAAGCCTGCTCATTAGGCCTAGCGCCAACGGCAAGTACCACGGCAACACTCGCTATGGGTGATGCAATGGCAGTCGCATTATTGGAAGCCCGTGGCTTTACCGCAGATGATTTTGCTCTGTCGCATCCAGGTGGCAGTTTAGGCAAACGCTTACTGTTAACCTTAAAAGATGTAATGCACAGCGGTATTCACACGCCTATTATTAATGAAACGCAAACCATTAAAGACGCCCTAATTGAAATGTCAGCCAAAGGGCTTGGCATGACCGCTATTATAGATGGTAACCAACAATTATCTGGTTTGTTTACCGATGGTGATTTACGTCGTATTTTAGAGCAACGTGTTGATATACACAGCACAGAAATTAATGTTGTGATGACTAAATCATGCACAACAGCCACACAAGACATGCTCGCGGCTGAAGCACTGAACATTATGGAACAAAAACGTATTAATGGTTTAATTGTGATTAATGAGCATAATCAGCCCATTGGCGCACTAAATATGCAAGACTTACTAAAAGCGGGAGTGCTATAAATGCAGTTTGAAGATCTTTACCAACCGTTAAGTGATGATGCAAAAGCGCGCGCCAAAAAAATAAAATTATTAATTTGCGACATTGATGGTGTGTTTTCTGATGGGCGTATTTATCTTGGCAACCAAGGTGAAGAGCTCAAAGCATTTAATACCAAAGACGGATTTGGCATTAAAGCCCTTATTAATAGTGGTTTTGAAGTTGCCGTGATCACAGGTCGTCACTCACAAATAGTTCAACAACGTATGAGTAGCTTAACCGTACAACATATATACCAAGGCCAAGAAGACAAACTCATCGCCTATCAAGAATTAAAACAAAAATTAGCGCTTAGCGATGAGCAAATTGCCTACATAGGCGACGATGGCCCTGATATGCCGGTAATGGAAAAAGTCGGGTTTGCAGTAGCCGTGAACGACGCCCACCCGCTGATTAAACGCTTATCGCATTATGTTACTCAGCTGCCTGGCGGCTTTGGCGCAGTGAGAGAACTAACAGACTTACTAATGCTTGAAAACAATAAGCCACTTACCAGCCAAGGAACCAGTTCATGAATGTAGCGCGCATTATACTGAGCGTTTTATTCATAAGCTGTATGGTTTGGCTTTGGTATCCTTACTTTACTCAAGTAGATATTGTTGCGGATGAACAAACTCAAGTTATTGCTAAACCCGATTATACCGCGATTGAGCTAAAACAAACCGCTTATAATGATCAAGGTAAAGTAAGCCATAAAGTGACTGCGGTAAAAATGGAGTTATATCAACAACTCGGTTTTACCTTTTTTGAAAAACCTATATTTACGTTATATAACGAACAGCAAACATGGCGTATTAACGCTGATGAAGCCACCCTCTACGACGATCGGCAACTGGTGTTAGAGGGTAATGTGAAAGCGCTAAATTTAGTCGATAACGCCATGATCGATACGATCACAGCCGATAGCATCAATGTAGATATAAAACTACTGACTATGCAGTCACAGCAGCCAGTCGTTATTACAGGACCTAATTTAAAAATCATCGGTAAAGGCCTTGAAGCCGATTTAAAAACCGAAGTGATTAAACTTATTAACCATACGCGAACCCTATATTATGACCAATAACCTATTTAAAATTTTAATTGTTCCTTCACTACTGATTGCATTTCATAGCCATGCAGAGGAAACCGTTGAAGCCCCTGCGGCTAATCAAATTTCAATTAGTGCTGACAGACAGGAAGGTCAATTAAAAGAAAACGTGGGCATTTTTGAGAAAAATGTTGAAATTATTCATGGTAATCGCCGCATTACCGCCGATCGTTTAGAAGTACATAAACGTGATGACTTAGGCGAGAATAAGCAACTTTTAATTGCCACAGGTAGCCCTGCTTACTTTGAAGAAACACAAGCTGATGGCACCATCATGAGCGCCAGTGCCAATGAAGTTCGCTATGATGTATCGCAACGTTTTTTAACCTTAATCGGTGATGCTAGTATCGCTCAAGCAGGTCAAAAAATTACCGCTAAAAGTATCACCTACGATATAGAGCAGCAGTTGATTAGCGCAGAAAAAGATGAAAATTCAACCGATCGTGTACACACCATTTTGGTGCCTGTTGAAAACAAAAAAGAAGACGATAAAGGCCAACCATGAGCACATTAAAAGCAGAGCTATTAGCAAAAAGCTATAAAGGCCGTGAAGTGGTGAAAAATGTTGGCCTAGAAGTTGAAGCTGGCAGTATTGTCGGCTTACTTGGCCCCAATGGCGCAGGTAAAACCACGACCTTTTACATGATTGTAGGCCTTGTACCGAGCGACAAAGGTAAAATATCAATAGATGATCAAGATATCACTTTATTACCAATGCACAGCCGAGCTCGCCTAGGGATTGGTTACTTACCACAAGAATCATCGATTTTTAGAAAGCTGACGGTTTACCAAAACTTAATGGCTATTTTAGAAACACGTAAAGAGCTTAATAAACAACAACGTGAAGATACCTTAAATAATTTACTTGATGAATTTAGCATTCAGCATATTCGTGACAGCCAAGGTATGGCTCTGTCAGGCGGTGAACGTCGCCGCGTTGAAATTGCTCGGGCATTAGCAGCAAATCCTAAATTTATACTATTAGACGAACCCTTTGCAGGGGTTGATCCTATCTCTGTATTAGATATTAAAAAGATCATAGAGCATCTTAAAAATCGAGGGATTGGCGTATTGATCACAGATCACAACGTACGCGAAACACTTGATGTTTGTGAAAAAGCCTACATAGTTTCTCATGGGGAGTTAATTGCATCAGGCACTCCAGATTACGTATTAAACGATAAAACAGTACGCGATGTTTATTTGGGCGAGCAGTTCAAGCTCTAATATTTGTGTTATTCCACTAAGCATCTGCTAAGATTAATTATACTTAGGTCTGTTGACCTTTCAAGGTTGAATTTGCAGCAGTCTGTTTGGTATTTAGGCAAGGCAGAGCCTATGTGATGTGGTATTCCCCATAAATAGGCGATAACGCAGCATCAATGCCAAACAGGCGCTGCCCTTCGGGTTCTGCCTAGGGACGATTTACTTTTTGTTGCTCGGTTTTGACTTAGCCCACTAGGTTACAAACCTCGCGCCGCGATTAAACCGCCCCTAGTTTGAACAAATTTTAATCCGTAAAGGTCAACAGACCGTAATTTAAAAGGATTGTTAGAGATAAATGAGGCAATCATTACAGCTGCGCATGGGCCAGCAACTTACAATGACTCCACAGTTGCAACAAGCAATTCGCTTATTGCAACTCAGTACATTGGATCTCCAGCAAGAAATTCAAGAAGCGCTCGATAGCAATCCCTTGCTTGAAGTTGAAGAACAAGATTACAGCGAAGATGCTGCGGGTAAAAACGAACAAAAAGCCGATAACGATGAATCAACGCTAAGTGCTTCAGCTGACGAAAAACCTAGCGAGTATGAGCAAGACAGCGGCGAAGCCATGAGCAAAGACACCATTAGCGATGATATGGCAATGGATGTTACATGGGATGAATACATGAGCGCAGCACCTGCCTCTTCATCGGGACCGATGCCTGAAGATGAATCAATTTATCAAGGCTCTTCAACTGAAACGCTGCATGAATATTTAATGTGGCAATTGCAACTGACGCCATTTAGTCCTACAGATGAAGCCATTGCGATTGCAATAGTAGAAGCCGTGGACGACTCAGGTATTTTAACCCTTAGCTGTGAAGAAATTTTAGAAAGCTTTAATCAAGAAAACGACGACGAAGATGAAGTTGAACTTGATGAAATAGAAGCGGTATTAAAGCGTATTCAATTATTTGATCCGGTAGGAATAGCCGCGCGTAGTTTACAAGAGTGCTTGTGTATTCAACTTAATCAATTTGATAAAGACACGCCTTTTTTAAACGAAACAAAAATGATCTTAACCGATCATATTGATTTGCTGGCTGCACGTGATTATCGCACGTTAATGAAAAAAACTAAGCTCAAAGAAGATGAGCTTAAAGAGATCATGACGTTAATTCATACCCTTAGCCCAAAACCGGCAGACACTATTGTCAGAGAAGAGTCAGAGTATGTTATTCCTGATGTGTCGGTTAAAAAAATTAAAGGGCGTTGGGTGGTTGAACTAAACCCTGATAGCATGCCTAAAATTAGGGTAAACAGCCAATATGCGGCTATGTCACGTACTGTTAAATCAAGTGGTGATAGCCAGTTTATTCGCTCACACTTGCAAGAAGCAAAATGGTTTATAAAAAGTCTAGAAAGTAGAAACGACACGCTACTTAAAGTAACTAACTGTATTGTGCAACAGCAACAGGCCTTTTTTGAACATGGTCCTGAGGCAATGAAGCCTATGGTGCTTAATGATGTGGCAGAAATGGTAGAAATGCACGAATCGACTATTTCGCGTGTTACTACGCAAAAATACATGCACACACCACGGGGTATTTTTGAGCTTAAATATTTCTTTTCAAGCCATGTAAGCACTGAAAACGGTGGCGAATGTTCATCAACAGCAATTCGCGCATTAATTAAAAAATTAATCGCAGCAGAAAACTCAGCTAAACCATTGAGTGATAGTAAAATTGCAGATATATTGGCAGAGCAAGGAATTAAAGTAGCAAGGAGAACTATTGCAAAATATCGCGAATCTCTAGCTATTCCCCCGTCGAATCAACGAAAAAGTTTGATTTAAGGCGTACAACAAAGAGGAAAATGTTTATGCAACTGAACTTAACTGGTCGCCATGTAGATATTACTGACTCGCTTAGAGACTACGTAAATAGTAAATTTGCAAAGCTGCAGAGGCACACTGATCACATAACGAATGTGCATGTTATTCTCGATATAGAAAAACTAAACCAAAAAGCTGAAGCAACCGTTCATGTTAGTGGCGCTGAAATTTTTGCCTCTACAGAACATCAAGATATGTATGCCGCTATAGACTCGCTGATTGACAAGCTAGATCGTCAAGTAATTAAACACAAAGAGAAACTAGCTCGACACTAACACTATGAAACTAAGCTCACTTATCTGTCAGGACTGCAGTAAAGCTGCGGTCCTTTTTAATAGTAAAAAAAGAATTTTAGAATTTATCAGTGAATTGGCTCACAATAAACTGCCCTATTTAACCCAACAAGATATTCTCAACGCGTTAACCGCTAGAGAAAAGCTAGGGAGCACAGGTATAGGCCGAGGAATTGCAATTCCACATGGTCGTATGAGTGGTGCACAAGAGCCTCTTGCACTTATACTGGTGAGCGAAACGGCTATTAATTTTGATGCGATAGATAACCGACCGGTCGACATTTTTGTTGCCTTAATTGTCCCCGACGGTGACAATCAACAGCATTTAAAGACCTTAGCTACCATTGCAGATAAGCTCAACGATAAAGAATTTTGTAAGCAATTACGGGCGGCAAAATCCGACAATGAGCTGTACCAAGTCATTGTCAGTCAACCGTAGTAACAATAAAGGGTGATAAATGGAATTAATAATTATAAGTGGTCGCTCAGGTTCTGGTAAATCTGTTGCGTTACGGGTTGTTGAGGATTTAGGTTATTATTGTGTAGATAATATTCCTTTAAATTTATTACCATCTCTTGTTCGAAGTGTTTCCGACAGCTACAACAAAATTGCCGTAAGTGTTGATGTGCGTAACTTACCTAAAGAGCAGCAACAGTTTAATGAAATCATTGAATATTTACCTGGTTTCACTAAACCAACGGTGTTTTATTTAGACAGTGACGATCAAACATTAATTAAACGCTTTTCGGAAACTAGGCGTCTTCACCCTCTTTCGATTGACTCACTGCCGCTTGATTTAGCAATAAAAAAAGAAAAACAACTACTGGATGTTTTGATCAATCATGCTGATCATATGATTGATACCACGGATTTAAGTGTGCATCAGCTGGCTGAGTCTATCCGTGAAAAAATACTCGGTAAAAAAGACAAACAACTGATCATTACCTTTGAGTCATTTGGTTTTAAGCACGGTATACCCAAAGAAGCAGATTACGTATTCGATGCCCGATTTTTACCAAACCCGCATTGGGAGCCTGAACTTAAGCCACTCACAGGGCTAGATCAACCGGTAAAAGACTACCTAGCCAGCCACAGCATAGTACAAAAATTTACATGGCAAATTCAAACCTTTGTACAAACATGGTTGCCGCATTTAGAAAGAAATAACCGCAGCTATTTGACCATAGCCATAGGTTGTACTGGTGGACAACACCGTTCTGTTTACTTAGCGCAAACTATAGGTGAAAGTTTTGCAATGAGTCATCCTAATGTAAAAATTCGTCACAGAGAACAAGAATAACATCAAAGAGAATAGTAATGCGGTTAGAAAACACATTTTTAATAAAAAACAAATTAGGCCTGCATGCCAGAGCGGCAACAGTACTGGCACAGCTTTCTGTGCAATTTGATGCCTCAATCACTTTATTTCAAGACGATAAACAAGCCGCTGGCGATAGTGTATTAGCACTTATGTTACTAGAGAGCAGTCAAGGCAAAGAAGTGAAGGTAGTATGTGAAGGCCCTGACGCAGAACCTGCACTTAATGCAATTGGTGAGCTCATTGACCAACGATTTAATGAGCAAGAATAAAATAGTTCATCATTAAATCATCATCCTAAGCTAAGGTTAATAGTGGTTGAGGTAGTTTGCTCATATAAAGTAAGATAAACTAAAATTGAATAGCATTCATAACCCTTCCACTATGTAATAAAATTTAATTAAGGACGCCAATGCCTGAAGCTTTAGAACAAGATATTCCACTACAACAACTAAAACAGGTGACCAAGTCACTAAATAGTGGTCAATTTGTTCAAGTTAGGCGCATGCTAGCAAAAACGGCACCTTGTGATACCGCACTTCTTTTAGAATCATCTCCCCATAAAATTCGTCGCATGCTCTGGCAACTGGTTGATCCTGATGTACAGGGCGATGTACTTGAAGAGCTCTCTGAAGACGTACGTTTGGGTATTATTGCGCAAATGGCACCTGAGCACATTGCGGCTGCAACAGAAGACATGGGCCATGATGACTTAGGGGAAGTGCTACGTAGTCTGCCTGACACCGTTTATAAAGACGTTGTCAGCGCTATGGATATTCAAGATAGAGAACGTGCAACACAAGCTCTATCCTATCAGGAGCGCTCTGCTGGCGCCTTGATGAATATCGATACAGTAACTATTCGCCCTGATGTAACTCTAGATGTTGTACTACGTTATATTCGCTTACGCGGTGAGCTACCAGAAGGCACTGATGACTTATACGTCGTTGATAAACATAACTGTTTTTTAGGCGCCTTATCGCTGAGCACTTTATTAACCAATCCCCCTGAAAAAATTGTTCAGGATTTAATGGATGAAGAGTGTGAATCTATTCCTATTTCAATGGATGAAAGCGAAGTAGCGCAACTATTTGAACGGCATAACTGGATATCGGCACCAGTTGTCGATGACAACGCGCATTTGCTTGGTCGTATTACTATTGATGATATCGTTGATGTTATCCGTGAAGATGCAGAGCATAGCTTATTAAGCTTAGCGGGTCTTGATGATGAAGAAGATACCTTTGCGCCGGTCTTAAAAAGCTCCAAAAAGCGCTCAATTTGGCTAGGTGTAAACTTACTAACTGCATTGCTGGCTGCAATTGTGGCAAGCTTTTTTGAAAACACCTTAGCTATATTACCAATTCTTGCTGTGCTCAATGGCATTGTCCCGTCAATGGGTGGGGTTGCAGGCAGCCAAACCTTAACTTTGGTTATTCGCGGTATCGCGGTGGGCCATATCAACCAAACTAACCAACGTTTTTTATTATTAAAAGAACTCGCTATCGGCGCGATTAACGGTATGGTTTGGTCTATCCTAATTGCCGGTGTCGTTGCGCTTTGGCAATGGGATTTCAAACTCGGTGGTGTTTTAGCGTTTGCTATGTTTATGAATTTAGTTGCAGCAGGTATTGCGGGTGCTAGTATCCCACTATTGCTTAAAAAAATGAAAATAGATCCAGCACTGGCAGGCAGTGTGGTACTAACCACAGTAACTGATATTGTTGGTATATTTGCCTTTTTAGGCACTGCAACTTGGTTATTGATTTAGGCTTCAATCTTTTTATAAACAAAAACACCGCATCAATACGCGGTGTTTTTGTTTAAGCCGATAGTTACTTTACATAAGTTAAGGCTACTTAGCGCGCTGGCGATTACCGCCTACCTTAGGTTTAGTGTTGGCTTTTTTAAACTGACTAAAGCCAGTATGACGAGTAAGCGCAGGACGACCGCCCTTATTGCCTTTACCGCCTTTGGTTTGCCTTTCATCTCTGCCTTCTTCTGGCACTAAACAATTTGGACCTTTACCAATGAGTTTAGCTTTGCCCATATTACGCAGGGCTTCACGGATCATTGGCCAACCGGCAGGATCATGGTAACGCAAAATCGCTTTATGCAAACGACGCTGGCGCGCGCCTTTTGGTACCGCAACTTGCTCTGTATTATTTTTAATATTACGCAACGAGTTCATTTCAGTATGATAAATGGTGGTCGCATTAGCCATCGGTGATGGGTAAAAGTTTTGCACCTGATCAAGCTTAAAGTCATTCGATTTCAGCCACAAAGCCATATTCACCATGTCTTCGTCTTTAGTCCCTGGATGAGCAGAAATAAAGTATGGAATTAAATACTGCTTTTTACCTGCTTCTTTAGAGTACTTATCAAATAGCGCTTTAAATTCATCATAGGCGCCCATACCCGGCTTCATCATTTTTGATAATGGGCCGTCTTCTGTGTGTTCTGGGGCTATTTTTAAATATCCACCAACATGATGAGTTACTAGCTCTTTAACGTAACGAGGATCACGTACAGCAAGGTCATAACGTACGCCCGAAGCAATTAAGATCTTTTTGATCCCTTTAACCTCACGCGCCTTTTTATATAAATCGATAGTCGGGGTATGGTCAGTATCCATATGCTTACAAATATCAGGATACACACACGACAAGCGGCGACAGGTACTCTCTGCTTTTTTACTGGTACAACGCAGTTTGTACATATTTGCGGTCGGTCCGCCTAAATCAGAAATAACCCCAGTAAAGCCCGGCACTTTATCTCTAATTTGCTCAATCTCTTCAATAATTGATTCTTGTGAGCGGCTTTGTATTATTCGCCCTTCATGCTCAGTAATAGAACAGAACGAACAGCCGCCAAAACAACCACGCATAATGTTTACCGACGTTTTAATCATATCGTAAGCAGGAATTTTATCGTCGCCATAACTTGGGTGCGGAATACGCTGATACGGTAAACCAAACACATCATCCATTTCTTGGGTTTCAAGTGGATAAGCTGGCGGATTCACCCAAATAGAGCGATCGCCATGACGCTGAAACAACGCTCTTGCACAACCAGGGTTAGTTTCTTGGTGCAAAATACGCGATGCATGGGCATACAATGGTTTATTAACACTGACCTGCTCAAAAGCGGGTAGCTTAACGTAAGTTTTTTCCCATGGTTTAGGGCGCGCAGGCTGAATGGTAATTGGTTTTGCAGCTTCGGCTTTTAAATCAATACCCGCTTGCTTAAATTCTGATTTAGCACAACCCACATCATCCGCACCATAAGGATTAGGAATAGGATCTATTTTACCAATTTTATCAATAGCTGTTGAATCACTGCCGCGCCAGCCGGGTAAAGGCTCTTTACGAATAACCGCCGTGCCTCTCACATCTTGTATGGTATCCATGGTTTCACCTGCAGCGATACGATGCGCCACTTCAACTAATGGACGTTCGGCATTACCATAAATTAAAATGTCACCCTTAGCGTCAAACAATACACTACGGCGTACTTTCTCTTGCCAATAATCGTAATGAGCAATACGACGCAAGCTGGCTTCAATGCCCCCTAACACCAGTGGCACATCTTTATAGGCTTCACGACAACGTTGTGAGTATATGATCACGGCACGGTCAGGGCGTTTACCACCTACATTTCCCGGTGTATAAGCATCATCGTGGCGCATACGTTTTTCAGCGGTGTAACGATTGATCATCGAATCCATGTTACCGGCTGTAATACCAAAAAATAAGTTAGGCTTACCCAATGCCATAAAGGCATCTTTAGAGTTCCAATCAGGCTGAGCAATAATGCCCACTCTAAACCCTTGCGCTTCAAGCACACGGCCAATTACGGCCATCCCAAAACTAGGATGGTCTACATAAGCATCACCGCTAATAATAATAATATCGCAGCTATCCCAGCCAAGCGCGTCCATTTCTTCGCGTGTTGTTGGTAAAAATGGGGCTGTGCCATAACACTCAGCCCAATACTTAGGGTATGAGAATAAGGCGCGATCAGCTTTTAATGTGCTCATAAAATTGGCCGTTCAATAACAAAAGGCGCGAATTATACCCTATCGACATCCACGTTGATATAGCTCAAAATGTAAGGTGGTGATTAAAAACCGCCTACTTTTATAGCAATACTAAAACAAAAATATCATCTAAACTAATTACTGCTAATGTCTGCTTTTAGAATTGTTTTAAGCAGATAAAATAAACAAAAATCCGCAGCTCTAAGCTAAACTATTAAATAAGCTGTGATTATTAACAATTCATAGACGCTGTAATATTAAAACCAATGAGGCATACCTATTAAACTACTTAAACAATTAATGCAGTTTTCAGCCATCTTACTGTTGGCGTTTGTTGTTGTGGGGTTACTTTTACCACAAAACTATCACGTGCAAAAAAGCATTAAAATAAATGCCCGCCCTCCTGTTATAAAGTCATTAGTGGAAGATTTTACGCAGTGGTACAAATGGTCGCCGTGGCAGCAAATAGATCCCAACATTGAATTTAGTATTGGTGAACCAAGTTCTGGGGCAGGCGCCTATCAGTCTTGGCAAGGTAAGTGGGGCAATGGCGAAATGACAATATCATCATTGAGCGCCAATGAAGTTGTATTTAGTGTGTTATTTAATCAAGAACATATTATTACTAGCCGATTACTATTTAGCCCGCATACAAAAACCGTCACGTGGCATATTGAAGGGCAAGCAACGGTGCCACTCATTTCTGGCTATGTTGCTATATTTGCTGAAAATATATTAAGCAATATAGTCACTCTTGGGCTAAATAACCTAAAGACGGTAGCCCAGCTCAGTGATGCACAAGCAATAATGGAAAGTCATGACAGTCAAAACCGCACAAGCCAGAATTAAACTTGCCAATATTATTGAGTCACTGTTAGGTTACTCAGTCACAAAAGTGAGTAATACACCTGCAGCTGATGTAAAAACCTATAATACGCAGGGTAAAGCAAAGTCTCTTTATCGTATTAATAGCGAGCATTCAGTGTTAGCTCGAGCACAAAAAAGACAAGATCTACTGCTAATAAAACAACAACAAAATATCGAGACTATTTTAGCCTTAGCAATGGAATTTTGTCCTGATGTAGCCTGCGCTAAACAACCTGACGCCGATTGGGTGGAGCACTTTATTGCCTTATGTGAAGATACCTCAAACCAATCTATGCAAACATTATGGGCAAAAATTTTTACTGGCGAAACCATTAGCCCAGGTACCTTTTCTATAAAAAGCTTACAAACTCTCAAACACATGACCCAGCGCGAAGCTGATTCATTAAGAAAGTGTGTGTCTATTTCAGGGTATAACGAAAAAGACAGTAGTCACCTAATATTTTTAGGCTATTACAAAAAACCCTCGTTATTTGATTTATTAGGCAAGGGTAATAAAGTGTCATTAAGCATAGGTAAAAGCGGTGTGAGCTTTCCTGATGTATTAACCTTAATGGATTTAAATTTGTTATACCGTAAAGAGATTGAATCCGCTGCATTAAAAGCAGGACAAGAAATTACCCTCTCCTTTTTGACTCAAAAACTAACTTTAAAAGCAAAAAGTAACGACTTAGTATTGAGTTATTATAAGTTTACCCAAACCGGTGATGAACTGTTTAGACTGATGAATTACCCAATTAATAAAGTGTACAAACAGTTAATTGGTGCAGCATTTGAGGGGGAGTTTGAATTAGTATGGCACGCTTCAAAATAACTAAAAAAAGCCACACAAGGTGGCTTTTAGAAAAATCGTCGCTTAAAAATGAACTTGTATGCCCGCAAATGGGCCTGAAGCGTCAATATTAGTATTAATGTCATCTACATCATCAAGTTCTAAAACCATAGAGCGGTAGCCCGCTTTAACCGCAACATCAACGGCTAGGTTATCAATAAACTCCCAAGCAATACCCATTTGGTAATCTTGTACTTTGCTATCATCAATGGCTAAAAAGCTACCCTCAGCAAAAACACTTAAACCACTAAACGGTAAACCCGCTTCAAAACGTCCATACGCTAAAGGCACTACACCTGAGAACTCTTCAATTTCAGTGAAGTTAGCGCCACCTTGTTGTGATGTACCTGTTACCACAAGCTCACCATCAAACTGCTTAGCATTAATACCTAAATCAATCGAGATTAAATCGTTATCAAAAATCTCGTAGTAAAGAATATAATCAATGTGCGATAAGTCAGTAACTGAATTAACATCAGTGCCAACAATATAATCAGAGCCATTAAAGCTAAATGTATCTTCCAGTCGCGTTGCACCGGTTAGTTCAAGCTCAGTGTATTTTAGCTTTAAGTTTGGCACTAATGGAACCGGATGTTCAAGTGCGGCGTAATAGCTAACAAAAGTCTCATCTTCAAAATTGAAGTTTTGTAGGGCGTTATTATTATCAGAAAAGCTACCGTCATTATCGGCTTTCCAACCATCAACCCCTACATACAAACCCAATACAGTGTCGGCTTGTGCTACAGGTGCTAAACATGCCATTGATAAGGCTGCTGCTATACAATACTTTTTCATTTTTTATCCTTGCGCTAATAATTCGCTAAGTTCAATCAGTGCCGCATTGGCTCTAGAGATATAATTTGCCATAACGAGTGAATGGTTGGCGACATAACCGAACCCGTTGCCGTTTAAAATCATTGGGCTCCAAACGGTTTCTTGGGTCGCTTCAAGCTCGCGTATAATTTGTTGTAAACTAACACGAGCGTTCTTTTTATCAAGTACTTCGGCAAAATCATATTCAACCGCTTGTAAAAAATGCAGTAAAGCCCAAGTAGCACCGCGTGACTCATAAAATACATCATCAATTTCCCACCACGATGTTTTTACTTGTTGTTGCAATGGCGTATAAGTGGCTTGAGTATTTGAAGAGTTGCCGGCTAAATCGGTATTTACCTTATCTTGACCTACACTCGCACTCAAACGTTGGCTTAGGCTACCTAAGCGTTTTTCTGCTTCTTTTAACCAACTGCGTAAATTATCTGCACGTGAGTAAAATTGGCTATCGCGCTCATGCTGATTCGCAATTTGAGAGCGGTATACTAATAAGTAATCAATGCCCTTTTGATATTCGCCCTCAGCACTGGGCCATGCCCATGCTTCAGAGCTGATATTAAATTGTGGTTGTGCTTTTTTAAGCGCTTCGTGCTCAGTTGATTGTGACTGTGAACGACTAAAATCTTTTCGCATTGATAATGCTAAATCACGCACCATTTCCAACGCGCCATACTCCCAAGCTGGCATGTTGTCCATTATTACGCTCGGTGGCAGCACATCATTTGATAAATAACCACCTGACTTAGTTAAAAGAGTATCAGAGACAGTGATAAGCGTTGAAGTGGTTACATAGCCTGTTACTGGTTTCTCGTTACGCAACTGTGCTTGTTGTTTTGCATTTTGTACCACATCAAAACGTGCAGGCTCTATGCTCCAGTAAACTGCAATAGCGTAAAATACGACAAACAATAATACCAATGCCGTTATTATTTTTCCTTTATGCTGTGACATTTATCCCCCTAATGATGACTATGATCTTTCGATGCTTTTACCGGCTCAGCTTGCGATGCTAACGAAACTACTTTTGCATTAGTGAACACTCGATTCCCATCTTCAAAATATAGCGTGAGTTTGCGTTCTTGACCTACTTTTAACGGCTCTTGTGGTTCAAACACCATTAAATGATAGCTACCAGGCTTAAAATCGAGTTGCTGGTGAGCTTTAATAAGCAATGATTCTACTTTTTGCATTTTCATCATACCATCAGCGTGGACGTGCTCATGAATCTCAACACGACCTAAACCATCTATGGTCGCTCTTATGAGTGTTGCCGGTACATTACTGTGATTTTCAATACTAAAATAACCCACGCTCGCTTTAGTGGCGGGTAAAAACTCTCTTACTTGCGCATGCGTTACTTGTAATTGCGCAACGACACTATCGTGTTCATGTCCTTCATGCGCCAATAACGAAGACGAAAAAACACCCATCAATAATGCACTTGCACTTAAAATACATTGTTTAATCATCAGTAAAATCCTTGTTAAAACATAAAAATATAGTCCAAATTTATCATAATTCCCTAATATTAGGCAGCTAATTTAAGTTTAAGAAGCCACTTTTTTGTTATCTGCGATTAACCAGCATAACCCTGCCACAAACAATAATGGCCAAGCAATCATCAATGATCCGAATAAAAAGGCTAATATAGTTCCAGCCAGTGCCACCATCGCCGCGCCAACAAGCCCCATGGTTACCAAAGCAGCAATCGCAATAACAACAATAATGGCGACTAACGCCCCAATGAGCTCAATACCTGTCCAACTAATATCTGAAATCCACAGCGGAAATTGCCATACATCAAAATGAATTATCGAGCCGCTATTAATTAAAAATAATGTAACAATAAGTAGGCATACGGCGAAAGTTTTCATGCTGATCTCCTTACACTGCTTTTTCTTCAAGACAACAGTGTGCGATTAAATAACCTAGCGCCACTGCAAACGGAAAACTTAAAAATAATAAAACGGCGACTAAGCGAGTAGACCATACCGGAAAGTCTAATCGATAAGCTAACCCACTACAGACACCCGATATTTTTTTGTTAAGTGTATTTTTATACCAACGACGATGTGTATTAAAATTATTCATAACAATCTCCTTAGGCTGTTTGTTTATCAGCGGTGTTTAAACTCGCTTTTAAACTTGCCAGTTCTGCATCGATTTTTTCGTTTTTAACCAGTGACTCAATTTGCATTGCCGTATTGCTCGCTGTATCTGTCAGTTCATACGCTTCAACTTGCGATTCAACACTCTCAACGCGGCGCTCAATTTGCTCAAATCGTGATAAAGCAGTGGCCACTTTATCGCTCTGCAGCTGAGTATTTATCTTTGCTCTTGCCTCAACCACATTTTCACGCTTTACAAGTTGTGCTTGCTTAGCTTTAGCCTGCGTCATTTTTTGCTGTAGGCGCTCACAGTCCTCTGTGATTTTTACAATTGATTGTTGCAATGTCTCAAGCTGTGTTTGTAAGCATTCTATGTTTTTTTCAACTGTGTGTTTTTCAGCTAATGCTGATTTAGCTAAATCGTCACGATTTTTTGCAATGGCATGTTCGGCCTTTAATTGCCAATTTGTGAGCGCTTGTTGTTTATTGCTTATTTGACGCTTGATATTCTTTTCTTCACATAATAGTGCTGCCGCGGTGCTACGACACTCATTAAGTGCCTCCTGCATTTCGGTTAGCATCAAATTAAGTAGTTTTTCTGAATCTTCAGCTTTATCAAGCATAGCTACGATATTTGCTTGAATGACGTCGTTTACGCGATTAAATATACCCATGTTATTCTCCTGACGATTTTTTATTTATACATCAACAGGATTCCAAGAGTTATGCCAACAACTTAAAATTCTTTTATTTTCATTAAATATCAATAATTTAAATTATTTTTGGCGGGTAAGTTAATGACTAGTCACTGAATGTAATTAAGTCAGATTAGCTAATAAATTACATTTTTGACTAAAATTTGGGATCAAAAAAAGCCACCTGAGGTGACTTTTTCTATACAGAGGATCTGTTATGCCAATTGCATTAAATTGGCATTACTCGGGTACGTAGCTTAGTGCCTTATCCATAACACTTAAATCAGCTTGCTTGCCATGACCATTTTCAGATAAGTGGCGTCTAAAGCCACGCGCACCGGGTTGCCCCTGAAAAATACCCAGCATGTGGCGTGCAACATGCCAAAAATTAGCCCCTAAACGCATCTCTTCTTCAATATAATCATACATAGAGCGTACAACATCATGTCGAGACTGAGTATTAGCCGCATCACCATAAATTTTTTCATCTACTTCATTAAGCATAAATGGATTACTGTAAGCCTCTCGGCCAACCATAACCCCGTCTATGTACTGTAAATGCTCAAGGCTTTGCTCAATGGTTTTAACACCACCATTAATACTTAAATCAAGTTGTGGGTAATCTTTTTTAAGCTGGTAAACGCGGGGGTAGTTAAGCTCAGGAACTTCGCGATTTTCTTTCGGGCTCAACCCTTTTAGCCATGCCTTACGGGCATGAATAATAAAGTCATCGCAGCCAACTTTATGTGAAGCCTCTATCAAAGCACATAAAAACTCATAAGAATCTTGCTCATCAATACCAATACGAGTTTTAACCGTAACCGGAATATTCACTTCACTTTTCATTGCAGCAACACACTCTGCAACTAAATTAGGCTCAGCCATTAAACAGGCACCAAAACGTCCATTTTGCACACGATCTGACGGACAACCTACATTAAGGTTTATTTCATCATAACCACGCTCACCAGCAAGCTTGGCACACTGCGCTAGCGCTTGCGGATCGGATCCTCCTAATTGCAATGCCACAGGACCTTCGTGCTGATTAAAATGCAAGTAGTCACCGCGGCCGAATAAAATAGCGCCTGTAGTGATCATTTCAGTGTAGAGCACGGTGTGTTTTGTCATTTTACGATGAAACGTACGACAGTGGCGATCAGTCCAATCGAGCATAGGGGCAACAGAAAAGCGTCGATTTAAAGTACGTTTATCCAAAATGTGATCCTCAAAAATTTATAATTTAAGCACAGCTTAAAAGGCGCTGCATTTTACACAAAAGCCCTATGCGCAGCAATATTAAGCAAACACTTGCAAGCCAAAGTATTGCGCAATACCGTTTAAAATATTAGTCACCGCGACTGAGCTTAAAATTAACCCCATGATTCGACTAATAATACTCGCCCCACTATCGCCTATTATTTTATGTACATGCGTAGCAAGTAATAACAAAATCAGTACCACCACTAAAACAGCTAACATCATTGATGAGGTAATCATTTGCTCAACCCAGGTATACTCCTCATTGCGCGTCATTAATACCGCACCTAACATGGCACCGGGACTGGCTATTGAAGGAATAGCGAGCGGAAAAATAGCGGTTTCAGTGCTGTCTCTAACACTTTTAATTTCAGCTTCGGGCTTACTTTCACCAAAGGTCATGGAGAGCGCAAAAATTAATAAAATTAAACCACCTGCTATTTGAAATGCCGAGAGCGGAATCTCAATCACATTCAATAATTGCTCGCCAGCAACCACAAAAAATAACAGCACTAAAGCAGATACACCCACGGCCTTAAAAATCACTTTACGCTTAAACTTGTCGTCATCTCCCCGAGTTACAGCGATAAAAACCGGGATGGTGCCTATTGGATCAATAACCGCAAAAAAGAAAATAAATATAGCTAATAGCTCATGCATTAATGAATACCTTTGAACAAAATCAATTAATAAAACGCTGCAACTACAATACAGTATGTTAGTATATCACGGCAGCGTAAGGATGAGAGAAGATGAATATAGAATCACTCGTAAGTAAAGCAAAACAAGTATGTGACAACCGTGGTGCGCGATTCACACCAATTCGCGAAAAGGTATTTCGTTTATTAGCCAGTGCCCAAGGTGGTGTCGGTGCATACGATTTACTTGAACAATTAAAAGTCACTGAAACAGGTGCTAAACCTGCAACAATTTATCGTGCTTTAGACTTTTTAGCCGAACTCGGTTTTATTCATAAAATTGAAAGCACCAATGCATTTATGCTGTGTCATCATTTTGATCATATTCATCCTGTTCAGCTATTAATTTGTGATAGCTGCGGTTTTGTTAAAGAGCTGCATTCAACAGTAATTTCACATGAGCTCAATAACTTAGCAGCCGAAAGTGGCTTTGTCGTTTCAGGGCAAACAATAGAAGCGCATGGTAAATGTGACTCTTGTCGAGCATAGAGCAGCGACTATAGCTATACTTTACGTATAACCTTTATCAGTACCAATTTAAGGATATCTAACATGAATGTAGAGTTCATTAATCCCTTTTTATCTTCTTTGATGAATGTATTGAGCACTATGGCTCAAACTCAATTAAAACCAGGCAAGCCGCGTATTAAAACCGATGAGATAGCCTGTGGTGATGTATCGGGATTAATTGGTATGGTTGGTCCGCAAACTCGTGGTTCATTTTCAATTACCTTCGACGAGAGTTTAGCACTGACTATTATGGAACGTATGTTAGGTGAGCGACCAGACAGTATAAATGAAGAAGTCACTGACATGGTCGGCGAAATAACCAATATGGTTACCGGTGGAGCTAAGAATTTATTAGGTGAAAAAGGCTATGACTTTGCCATGGCAACTCCCATCGTTGTCTCTGGTACAAACCACACCATTACGCATAAAAGTGACGGCAAAAAAATTCTTATGCCATTTACCAGTGACGCAGGTAATGCAAATATCGAAGTGAGTTTCGATAAGCTATGAGCTGGTCGCAAACTACGATTACATTAAAGCCTCGCTCGCGGGGCTTTCATTTAATTGATAACGACATACTTACTCACCTCCCACAACTGAGCCAGCTTAAAGTTGGTTTATTACACTTATTTATTCAACACACCTCAGCCAGCTTAACTATTAACGAAAACGCGGATCCTACCGTGCGTATGGATATGGAAAGCCACTTTAATCAGTTTGTTCCAGAGCGCCAGCCTTATTATCGCCATGACTATGAGGGCGATGATGATATGCCTGCCCATATAAAAACCAGTACCTTAGGTTGTGAGTTAACTATACCGATTAGTGATGGTCAGTTAGCACTGGGAACTTGGCAAGGGATATACTTAGGTGAGCACCGTGTTCATGGCGGTTCAAGACGCATTATTGCAACTTTGCAAGGCGAAAAGTTTTAGGTTTTCAACATAGATCATTCGCACACATTGAACATTTCAAAAAGTTACATAAATTAAATTTATAATGATTCGCGTGTGGGTTATTATTTGCTATTTGAGAATGAATATCTGGAAAGTAAATAAGATTGGAGCGGTACACGAGGCTCGAACTCGTGACCTCGACCTTGGCAAGGTCGCGCTCTACCAACTGAGCTAGTACCGCATTTAATTCTAGGTTCTAGTTTCTAGGTTCTATCAATTTTAACCTTTTATCTTGAACTACAATTTCTTTTGGTGAGAAATTGGAGCGGCACACGAGGCTCGAACTCGTGACCTCGACCTTGGCAAGGTCGCGCTCTACCAACTGAGCTAGTGCCGCATTCAAAATAGTCAGTAATTTGTCCGTTGGTGCGCGACAGGTCGCGTCCTACATTCTGGCAACTGAGCTAGTGCCGCATTCAAAATAGTCAGTAATTTGTCCGTTGGTGCGCGACGGGTCGCGTTCAACATTCTGGCAACTGAGCTAGTGCCGCATTATATCAACTTTAACTTTTTGTCTTGTGCTGCAATTTCTTTGGTGAGAAATTGGAGCGGCACACGAGGCTCGAACTCGTGACCTCGACCTTGGCAAGGTCGCGCTCTACCAACTGAGCTAGTGCCGCATTCAAAAAGTCAAGCCCAAACACACTAACCCCGCGGGGGTTATCGTCTTGAGCGGGGCAGGATTCTACAATAATTAGGGGGCTTTGCAAGTATTTTTTATAAATTAAAAAACTTTTCTCGGTAAACCTTTAATTCCATAATCGAATCTTTAATGTCGTCTAACGCTAAATGCGACCCTTTTTTATTCACTTGAGCCAACACATCTGGTTTCCAACGACGAGCTAGTTCTTTAATGGTACTGACATCTAAATTACGGTAATGGAAGAAGTCTTCAAGCTCGCGCATATACTTATTCATAAAGCGGCGGTCTTGGCCTATCGAGTTACCACACATAGGTGAAGCACCCGCTGGCACCCATTGCTTTAAAAACGCGAGAGTTTGTTCCACGGCATAAGCTTCATCAAACGTGCTTGCCTTACAGCGTGCCGTTAATCCAGATTTGCCATGCTGAGTTGTACACCACTCATCCATGCCATCCAGTAGTTCATCACTTTGGTGAATGGCAATCGTTGGGCCTTCGGCTAATATATTCAGATCAGCATCAGTGACAACAGTTGCAATTTCAAGTATTTTGTCAGTCTCTGGTTCAAGTCCGGTCATTTCCAGATCGAGCCAAATTAAATTTGATTTATTAATAGTCATAATTACCTTAAACGGTGCTTTTCTTTAGATCCAACGCATTTCGATATATCATATTAGCATCAACCGTCGAGCTAAAGCTTTTTTTAGCAAACTCGGCATTTAACTCAGGTTATAGGCCTCAAGTGGCAAAACAGAAAAAATTAAGTAAAGGCCAATCCCGTAGGATCAAGGCTAACCATCAAAAGCGTTTAAGCAATGCCGACGCAAAACCAGCGAAAGCGGGTGCGCAAGAGTGGCAAACAGATAATTTAGGTCAAGTGGAAAATGCGATTGTCATTAGCCGCTTTGGGCAACATGCCGATGTAGAAACGCAAAATGGCGATGTTCTTCGCTGTAATATTCGCCGTACCGTATCGAATTTAGTATGTGGCGATGAGGTATTATTTCGTCGTGCAAAAGTAAGTGAAGGCGATTTAGCGGGTGTTATTGAAGCAACCCAAGAACGCCGTTCACAGTTAACGCGCCCTGATTTTTACGACGGTGTAAAAGTTATTGCCGCGAATATAGACCAAATTTTAATGGTTTCAGCGGTACTGCCAGAGTTTACGCCAAGCATTATTGACCGCTATTTAATTGCCTGTGAAGATATGGGCATTGAGCCAATTTTAGTGCTTAACAAAATTGATTTAATTGATGAAGCTGGTTTAAACGACATACAACAAATACTCGATATTTACCGTAAACTTAATTACCAGGTGCTGCTAGTTAGTAATATAAGCGGCGAAGGCATTAATGAATTAAAAGAAGTACTTGTAGGCAAAAACAATATTTTTGTTGGCCAAAGTGGTGTGGGTAAATCTACCTTAGTTAACACTGTGCTGCCGGATGCTGAAATTTTGACTAAAGAAGTGTCTGAAAACAGCGGTCTAGGCCAGCACACCACCACAGTATCGCGTCTGCATCATTTACCAAGTGGCGGTAACTTAATAGATTCACCGGGTATTCGTGAGTTTGGTTTATGGCATTTAGATGTTGAACGAGTCACTTGGTGCTTTAAAGAATTTAGAGAGTTTATAGGTGGATGCCGTTTTAGAGACTGTAAACACTTAAACGATCCAGGCTGTATAATTCAGCAAGCAGTCGCTGATGGCGATATCTCAAAGTTACGTTTTGAAAGCTATCATCGTATTTTAGAAACCATGGCCGATGGCCGTGCCGGCGCGCGTGCGCCTCGCGTATAATTAGGGAAAAACCTGTGAGTTTAGATAAATTTAAAATCGCCATGCAATATGCTATGCCAAAGCACTTTATTTCTCGTGTAGTAGGTAAGCTTGCAGCTGCAAAAGCGGGCGCATTAACAACAACACTAATTAAATTATTTATTAAACAATACAAAATAAATATGAGTGAGGCTAAATACTCTGATCCAGCTCATTATAAAACCTTTAATGAATTTTTTACCCGTCCGTTAAAAGACGGTGCTCGTCCTATGGTTGAAGATGACGATATTATTATTCACCCAGTAGACGGCGCAATCAGCCAGCTTGGCGATATTGTTGACGGCCAACTAATCCAAGCTAAAGGCCATGATTACAGCTTACAAGCGTTGTTAGGTGGCTCACAAGACGACACAACACCGTTTTTAGGCGGTAAATTTGCAACTATTTACTTGGCGCCAAAAGACTACCACCGTATCCATATGCCAATTGATGGCACGCTAAGCAAAATGATTTATGTACCGGGCGATTTATTTTCGGTAAACCCTCTTACCGCACAAAACGTACCGAACTTATTTGCCCGTAACGAGCGTGTAGTGGCTATTTTTGAAACTGAAATTGGCCCGCTAGCTATGGTTTTAGTAGGCGCAACCATTGTTGCCAGCATAGAAACTATTTGGGCTGGTACTATTACACCACCAGCAGGCAGTGACGTATTTAGCTGGAATTACCCCACTAAAGGCGAAAACGCGATTAACCTTAAAAAAGGGGAAGAAATGGGTCGCTTTAAATTAGGCTCAACAGTTGTGCTTGCATGGGGTGCAGATAAAGCCGATATTTTTGATGATCAACGCCCTGAAACAGTCACCCGTTTAGGCACTGCGTTTGCAAAAATTGATGATTAATAAATAGTGTCAGTTGTCAGGCCGAAATTAAAAAGCACCGCGTTTATTGTATTGAACGCGGTGTTTTTTTGTAGACGAAGAGCTTGCTTACGTTAACAGCGAAGCTACTCTTTACTCATACTGCTACACTCTCTACACGCTAAATTTTTAGCCATCTTAAAATGCTGTTGCTTTAAGCTTAATGCGTCAAAGGTTATAAACACACTCCCCCCAAAATGACCTAACAACATATTAAGAGTTAGCTGTGCCTGCATAGAGCCAATTACCCCAAGTAAGGGACTAATAACGCCCGCATTGTCGCAATTAACAACAGGGTTAGCATCACTGTATGGAAATACGCAGCCATAGCAAGGGCTATCTGTTTGCCTAAAGTCAAAGCCCATTAATTGCCCTTGAGTTGCTAGCGCTGCTGCAGAAATTAATGGTATTTTGTTGTTTACGCAAAAATGATTGACGGTGTAACGAGTCGCAAAGTTATCAGAGCAATCAAGTACAATATCGGCGTTATTTAATAGTGCATCACTGTTAGCAGCGCTCAACTTTTGCGAGTGAGTCACTATGTTTATTTGATTGTTAAGGCTCGCAAGCACCTTCCCTGCTGTATTTACTTTTTGCTGCCCTAAGTGATTCACTTTATACAGTATTTGCCGCTGTAAATTAGATAGTTCAACGGCATCGTCATCAATTAATATTAGTGTGCCAATGCCAGCCGCTGCTAAATAAAGTAGCGCAGGACTTCCTAGCCCGCCTGCACCTACCACAGCAACGGTTGCCGCTTTAAGTGTTAACTGCCCTTCAAGCCCCACTTCTTTTAATAATAAGTGACGGCTATAGCGCAGAGTTTCTTTGTCGCTCAGTTGCTGCGCTTGCATGTTAGCAGGCATTCTCATTTATCACCGATTTTAAGGTATTGATTGCCTCTACATAATCATCAGCCTCGGTAATAGCACGTACCACGGCCACACTGCCCACGCCCGTTTTAGCAACCTCTTGCGCCCTATTTAAATCAATTCCACCAATAGCCACAGTAGGATAACTTTGCATTAATGGCACAAATCGAGTTAGCTTTTCAAGCCCTTGAATTTGCCCTGCCATGTCTTTGGTGGTGGTAGGGTAAATCGCGCCAAAGGCCATGTAGCTTGGGCGGTAATTATGCGCCCGAAGCATTTCATAAAAGCCATGGGTAGAAAGCCCAAGTCGCAGGCCTGCTTCTTTTATAGCTGCTAAATTGGCGTTCTCTATGTCTTCTTGTCCTAAATGCACACCATAGGCGCCATATTTGATTGCCAGCTGCCAGTAATCATTAATAAACACATGCGCACTGTATTGCTGACCCAAAGCAACGGCGCTTTCGACTAATTGTTCAAGCTCATCTTCGCTTTTATCTTTAACTCTTAGCTGCGCTGTTTTAATGCCATTTTGTAAGCATTTTTCTAGCCACTCGACACTATCGACTACCGCATAGGCGCCAAGTGCTTTGCTTTCACACGCAGCAAAGTCGGCTGCCATATTAAAATCTTGTGGTACATCAAAATCTAGTTCATCACCCAACCAGCTACCCGCTTCAATAACCTGGGGGTAATGAGCTAGGTCAGTCGGAAACGATGTTTGTGCAACAGGCCCTATCCCCTCGCCATAGCGAACTGATTGCTTTAAACCTTGGTTTATATAGGCTTTAGCTAAAATAAATGCATCTTTTAACGGGTAGTCTTTTGCAAGGCATGCAGCAATAACAGATGCCATACTACATCCTGTGCCATGATTGTGCGGAACCTGAATTTTTTCATTACCCAACCAGTACTCTTCACTACCTTGTGAGCAGTAATCAATACAGTAACCACTTGGGTAATCCCAATGCCCGCCTTTTATAACCACCGCTTTGGCACCCCATGCCATTAGTTTGCTTGCTGCTTCTTTAATTGCTGCGGGGCCAATTAAGTACACACCTGTTAATAGCTGTGTTTCATGGGTATTAGGGGTAATTACATCCACCAGTGGTAATAGGCATTCTTTAATCGCGCTTACAGTGTCTTCTTCTGTTAGTAAGTCACCGCTTGAGGCAATAGCCACGGGGTCGTACACAATCACCGGCGGGGTTGGCCACTTCGCTTTGTAATGGCTAATATGCTCACTGATCAATTGAATTTGCTGCACGTTAGCTAACATACCAATTTTAATTACTTTGGCTTTCATGTCTTTTTCGAGTGCCAATAACTGCGACTCAATCACATCAGTCGAGACGGCATTAATCGCCTCAACACCTAAACTATTTTGTGCTGTTAGTGCGGTAATCGCAGTACAACCGTGCACACCAAAGCTTTGCATTGCTTTAATATCAGCTTGAATACCTGCGCCACCGCCGGAGTCTGAGCCCGCAATCGTCCATACTACATTGTTCATAATGACCTACTTCCTAATTTTTTACGTTTGATGCCAAAATGGCATACCCATGGTGGGGGTTGATGGGGCCGCAACGTCTTTTTCAGGCATCGCTTTGGCGTTATAAGCAAAGCGCCCTGCTTCAACCGCTGCTTTAAATGCACGTCCCATGGTAATGGGGCAACCCGCGCCTGCTATGGCTGAATTTAATAATACCGCATCATACCCTAATTCTAAGGCTTGGCAGGCATGCGATGGCAAACCTAACCCAGCATCAACAATTAATGTGCTGTTAGGTAAACGCTCCCGTATCGCCTTTAAGTTATAACTATTTAATAATCCCTTACCGGTACCAATTGGTGCCCCCCATGGCATTAGCACCTCGCAGCCTAATTCATCTAACCGTTGGCAAAGCACTAAGTCATCGGTGCAGTAAGGCAGTACTTTAAACCCATCTTTAATTAAAATCTCAGTGGCTTCAAGCAGAGCAAAAGGATCTGGCTGTAAGTTATAGTCATCGCCAATTAATTCCAGCTTTATCCAATCGGTAGCAAATACTTCTCGACACATTTTAGCTAAATTAATGGCCTCTTTAACACTGTGGCATCCTGCTGTGTTAGGTAAAACTTTGAGCCCTGTATTCTTTATAAGTTGCCAAAAATCATCTCCTGCAGCTGCGCTTTGCTGGCGACGTAGAGACACTGTAACAATATTCGCTCCTGAAGCATTAATTGCTTTAGTCATCGTCGCGGGAGATGGGTAAAGCGCAGAGCCAATCAGTAATCTGCTTGAAAATTGCTCGCCATAAATAGTTATATTATCGGGAGGTAACATAATGGTTACCCTCCTTGAATCGGAGATAACACATCAATGCAATCGCCATCATTGAGTATGTAGTTAGCATGTTGTTCTTGAGGTATAAACTGGCCATTAATGGCCACTGCAAACGGCGCTTTAGCACCATACTCAATTAAACACTGTTTTAGTTCGCTACTTGTTAGGGTGAGCGCTTTACCATTAATTATTATATCCATCATTCCTCACTCTATTCTGGCAATGGCATCAGCGACTAATCTCGGCGCGAGCATATAGCCATGGCGGTATAATCCATTAATACTAATTACCTGCCCTAATTGTGTAACTTGCGGGCAGTTATCGCTAAACGCAGGGCGAAGCCCAGTTTGAATATTTAACAGTCGAGCCTCGGCAAAACCGCTGTGCACTGTATAAGCGGCTGAAAGTAACTCCAACGTTGAACGCACCGTTGCTGCCCCATTATCTTGAGACTCAATTTCGGTGGCACCAATCACATATTCATGATTCGGCTTAGGTGCTATATAAATAGGATAACGCGGATGCATTAACCTCACTGGCCGAGATAAATTAACCTCGGGTGCATAGAGTCTTGCCACTTCCCCGCGCACGCCTCGAAGGGGCTGTTCTTGTTTGGCTCCAAGCCCTCGACAATCAATAATGTAATCAAACTCTCGATTATTCACTTTGTTTTCAAAGATGCTGGCGCGCTGATTAAACACAAACTTTACTTTGCGCTTATTAAGCAATCTAAAGCTGGCTTTGTAAAAGGCTTGGTTATCTATTTGCGCTTCACCGGGCAAAAATAGGCCTTGGCTAAATCGACCAGCCAGCTCAGGTTCTAGTTGCTCAATTTGCTGCGCATTGACTGCTTCAGCACTAAAATTTAGTAACGGCTTTATTCGCTGCGCAAAACTTTGTAAGTCGCCTTTATCCTGCGGGTGAGCAACCACTAGGGTGCCTTGTTGTTGAAAAAACACCTCACTATTTAATTGATCTAAAATAGCAGGCCAACGCGCAATAGAATCCACTCCCATTAGAGCCAATTCACGTTCGCACATAACAGACTCAGCTAAGGGTGCCAGCATCGCCGCGGCCACTTTGCCGGCACTGTTCTGAGTATGTTCATCATCGGCTTCAAATACGGTAACACGATGTTGCTTACTTAACTCAAGCGCGGCCAACCGCCCTGCTAAACCAAAGCCCACCACAGCAATGTCATAAAACATAAACACTCCTAAATGTAGCTCATAGCCACCAGCTTTCAGCTGTCAGTAAAGCAACTCTTGCCTCTACGCTGCTTACTTTATCGCTGATAGCTGACAGCTAATAACTGAAAGCTGTGCTACAGCGCTTTATGGTAAATCTCTGAGCCTGTTTGCTTAAACTCTTCAGATTTGGCTTTCATCTCGGCTTCTACATCAACCATTTTTATTTCAATGGCATCGCCCACGTTATTAGGATCAATACCGCGCGCTTGTAGATCTTTTGCGTAGTCGCGTACTTCTTGGGTTATTTTCATGGAACAAAATTTAGGGCCACACATAGAACAAAAATGCGCCACTTTGCCTGATTCTTGCGGTAATGTTTCATCATGATATTCACGGGCACGAACCGGGTCTAAACCAATGTTAAATTGGTCATGCCATCTAAACTCAAAGCGCGCTTTTGATAGCGCGTTATCTCGCTCCTGTGCACCTGGGTGGCCTTTGGCTAAATCGGCCGCATGGGCGGCAATTTTGTAAGTAATCAGGCCTTCTTTTACATCTTCTTTATTAGGTAACCCTAAGTGCTCTTTAGGTGTTACGTAACACAACATCGCACAGCCATACCAAGCAATCTGCGCTGCACCAATACCCGAGGTAATATGATCATACCCAGGAGCAATATCTGTGGTCAGTGGACCTAAAGTATAAAACGGGGCTTCGTCACAATGCTTAAGCTGTTCATCCATATTGGCTTTGATCATATGCATAGGCACGTGTCCAGGGCCTTCAATAAACACTTGTACATCGTGCTTCCAAGCTATTTTAGTCAGCTCTCCTAAGGTACGAAGTTCACTAAATTGTGCCTCGTCGTTCGCATCGGCAATTGAGCCCGGGCGCAAACCATCACCGAGTGAAAAGCACACATCGTATTGCTTTAAAATTTCACAAATATCTTCAAAGTGTGTGTATAAGAAGTTTTCTTTGTGGTGTGCTAAACACCATTTAGCCATAATTGAGCCACCACGTGACACAATACCGGTTACGCGTTTTGCTGTCATTGGCACATAACGCAGCAGCACACCAGCATGAATGGTAAAGTAATCAACGCCTTGTTCTGCTTGTTCAATCAGGGTGTCGCGAAATATTTCCCAGGTGAGGTCTTCTGCTACGCCATTTACTTTTTCAAGTGCTTGGTAAATTGGAACCGTACCGATAGGTACTGGCGAATTACGCACCAGCCATTCGCGGGTTTCATGAATGTAACGCCCTGTTGATAAATCCATTACGGTGTCGGCACCCCAACGGGTTGACCACACCATTTTTTCAACTTCTTCTTCGATAGATGAACCCACTGATGAATTACCAATATTGGCGTTAACTTTAACTAAAAAGTTACGGCCAACAATCATAGGCTCAGTTTCTGGGTGATTAATATTGTTAGGTAAAATAGCGCGTCCACGAGCAATTTCATCGCGAACAAACTCAGGAGTAATAAACTCAGGAATACTCGCGCCAAATGACTCCCCTTTATGCTGTGCGGCAAGCAATTCTTCACGTATTTGCGCGCGCCCCATGTTTTCACGTATCGCTACATATTCCATTTCTGGGGTGACTATCCCTTGGCGAGCATAATGCATTTGGGTGACATTTTTACCTGCTTTTGCACGGCGAATTTTTGGCAAATGTTCAAAGCGAATATGATCTAGCCCATCATCAGCCATACGCTGCTGTGCAAACTGTGAGGTTACCGACTCGAGTACTTCGGTATCATTACGGCTCTCAATCCATTGTTCACGGTATTTATTCAGCCCCTTACGCACATCTAATTTAAACTCAGGATCGGTATACGGGCCTGATGTATCGTAAACACGCAGCGGCGCATTTGGCTCATACACTGGGTTTTGCTCATCACCACCAATAAAAGTATCGCTCAATGTGATTTCACGCATACCCACACGTACGCCTTGCTGGCTACCTGCAACGTATACTTTATGGGAGCTTGGAAACGGTTGACCGGTTAAGTTATAAATATAATCTGATGCGGCCGCACGAGTTTCGCGACGGGTGGCTTTATTTGTTGTATTTGACATGACTTACCTCATTGCTAAAGGGTTGTCTTGTCAGATATTCCGCTGAGGAATAGAGAAAGATCGTAAAGTAGCTTTATGCGACTTTGCGGCCTAAAATGGAGGTTGCTTTTTTGTGCGCATAAAAAAAGACGCACAAGCGTCCTAGTTAGGCAGCTTGTTCCCTACGCAGGTATTAACCTGATCAGGTTCACGGATCCCGCTTTCGCGATCTCAGCCATAAACTAATAAATTAGCTTTGGCACTCCGACAAGTATTGATATATAAATTTTGTTCGTTGATTTAAGAGCACGGCTCTTTAAATCTGGCTTGAGTGTACGCCAGTTAAAAAATGCCTGCAAGGGGCAAACTTAAACTCACTATTACTTAGCAATAAACAAATAGGTATGTTTACCCTGCATAACAAGTTGCTGCGACTGGATTTGTATCATCGCGCCTTGTTTAAGCGTTTGCAATAACTGCTGTTCGAATGCATCAAGCTCTTGGCCACACGATTTACGTGTCATGCCAAGCTTGCTAACGCTAAGCTGGTTATCTTCTAATTGGCCTTCACCAAAAAACTTATTACAACCAGCAAAACCATTAACCTGTAATGCATCAATAAAGCTCATTGAAGCACTAAAAGAAGGCGATATTGCTAGTCCATCTACACGAGATAACTGCCATTGAGTATGTTTTAGTTGCTCGTTAGTCACTGTCCCTGTTGATACGCAACCTACACATAGACCGATGACAAGCATCGATATTGCTACTAATTTCATACTATTACTAATCTAATCTTTAATTACGGTAATAGTACCAATATTTATAGGGTTTATCCGTTAAAAATGCGTATTTTTAATGTAAATGTTTTCACAAATCGAGGTTAATTAGCCAGCTGTTTCCATTTTGAATACACTTTCTATTTGCGGCGGTAAAAATGGTCGCCCTTGTGCGTTTACTGAGGTACCAATAACTAAGGCATTAAGCATTACTTTTTCGTCTTGTTTGCGGATAATAGTTTGCTTAAAAGCAAATTTTAAACGGCTGATCCGCTGCGGCTCTACTACAACATAAAATGCATCGCCTGGCTTTAAAGACTGCTTGTAATCCATTTCACTACGGATCACAACAAGGTTTACTTTGTCTTTGGCTAATTGAGCAAAATCAATTCCTTGAGCGTATAGGAATTCATGTCTGGCGTGTTCAAGGTAATTAAAGTACACACTGTTATTTACTATGCCCTGTAAGTCGCATTCATAGTCGCGTACCTTAAAGTCTACTTTAAAGGTCATATTAGTAATCCCAATTATTTAACGTATAATTGCCGCGTTTATAGCACAAGTGTTGAAATAATTGCTACCATACAAGTCCCTAAAATGGAGTTAAGTAACCTAATGAACTTACGTTTGTCTTTAATTACAGCCACGTTATTACCCTTATTCGCTGCCCCTATATATGCTAACGCAGATGACACCGAACTAGAGAAAATCATTGTTACCGGTGACTTTCAGCAAGAAAGCATTCAAACATTAAGTGCCAGTGCCAGCTTATTTTCTGAAAATGAAATGAATCAACGTGGTGCAACGTATTTAGACGAAATGTTAGCCAGTGCTGCCAATGTAAACTTTGCTGCAGGTGCGTCTCGCGGACGCTATATTCAAATTCGCGGTGTCGGTTTACGCTCGCAGTTTGTTGACCCAATAAACCCATCTGTAGGTTTGGTGATTGATGGCATTAATTATTCAGGCTTAGGGGGCAGTTCATTATTATTTGATATTGACCAAGTAGAAATTTACCGCGGCCCTCAAGGTACACGTTTTGGTGCAGATGGCATGGCGGGCATGATCCAAATGCAATCAGCCAATGCAACCAGCGATCCTAGCTTAAAGTTACATATAGGTGCAGGCACTTATAACAGCCACGAAGCAGGCCTTGCTGCTAGTACCGGTTTAACAGATGACACCAGTGCCCGCGTTAGCTACTTTCGCAGAAAGTCTGACGGCTACGTAGACAACCTTTATTTAGATAAACCCACTCAAGATCAAGATGAGCAAGTTGCACGCTTTAAATTAAACAGCCAGCTTACAGCTCATTTAAATTCAGAACTTAACCTGCATTATATTGATATTAATAACGGCTATGATGCATTTACCCTTGATAATTCTCGCAACAGCCTTGCTGATCAACCAGGCGAAGATAATCAACAAAGTTATGCTATTGGCCTGAATAATACTTACACTGGTTTTGATGCCTTTGATGTGAACTTAAACCTTTCAGCCATTGATACAGAACTTTTTTATAGTTTTGATGAAGACTGGGTATGTAACGATTCAAGTAAGCCGCAATTATGTGCCGCCGGGTTACATCCTGATGGCTATAGCTCAACAGATATTTATAGTCGCGATCGTGATGATCAAGCGCTCGATCTGCAGTTTACTGGTAAAGCTGGTAACTGGGTGGCGGGTATTTACTATCAAAACCGAGATGTGGATTTAGAGCGTCAATATACGTGGTTAGCCAATCCGTTTGCGTCAACCTATGAAACCAATAACATTGCAGCTTATGGCCAGTTAGCCACAGCAATTGGCCCAAAAACTACGCTTATTACTGGTTTACGAGTTGAGCAATATCAAGGAGATTACACCGATAGTAACGGTTTTATTGAAGAAACTGACGATATTATGCTCGGTGGTAAAATTGCACTTGAATACCAAGTTATTGACCGCACCATGATTTATACCAGTATCACCCGCGGTTACAAAGCCGGTGGTATTAATTCAGAAGCGCTAGCAAAAGCAAAAGATGAAGGTTTAAGCTTAGATGCTGATTTTTTCAAACAGCATACCAGCTTTGACCCAGAGTACTTATGGAGTGGTGAGTTTGGTGTTAAAGGCTCATCGCTAGATGACAAGTTTACCCTGCGTTTAGCTGCTTTTTATATGCATCGCGATAATATTCAATTAAAGTCGTGGCAAGTATCAGATCAACAATTTACCGGTTATGTCGCCAATGCCAGCTCTGGCAGCAACTACGGTCTTGAAATTGAAGGCAGCTACTTACTTACTGATAATTTACTCATTAGCGGTAGCGCTGGCTATTTAGATACGAAAATAAACGACTTTGTAACTAAATCAGGCTTAAACCAAGATGGCCGTGAGCAAGCACAAGCGCCTAAATATCAATACGCATTTAGTGCACGCTACAATGTTACTGATGAGCTATATGCAATGTTAGGCGTTGAAGGCAAAGACGATTATTACTTCTCAGACAGCCATAATGCACAAGCTCCAAATACAAACTTAGTAAATGCAAGCCTTGGGTACGAAGCAGAAAACTGGGCTGTTCGTGCATGGGCACGTAATGTGTTTGATGAAACCGTTCCAACTCGCGGTTTTGAATTTGGTAACAACCCGTTAGATGGTTATACAAGCCAAACTTACATTCAACTAGGTGAGCCACGTGTAGCCGGCGTTACGTTTACACTCAATTTGTAATACAGCGAACCAGTTGCCAGTTAGGGATAAAAAACACCGCGTTTAATGCAAACGCGGTGTTTTAGTTTTGTGTAGGCGAGTAGCCTGCTGCCGCTCGCGCAGTCCAAATGGTTTAAGCAAATTACAGTTAAAAATGTAGCTTTCAGGTTTTGGCTTTCAGCGGTCAGCAAAAAATTAACCAAGCATTGTGTTTAAATTTTATATAGGCGGGGAACGCACATCAGCTCGAATCCCGCCGCCCGAAGCTAGTCGCCGGCAACCCGAAGCGATAATTCACCTAAGCTCTGGCCACATCAAATGCAATCACTTCTTTTATTTTTTGTCTATTGGTTGCTAGCATCACTAATCTATCAATCCCTAATGCAACCCCCGCGCATTGCTCTAAACCATGTTCCAATGCAGCAATTAAACGCGTATCCATAGGAACCTGCTTTAAGCCATTGGCAGCACGGTAGGTGTTATCTTCGTTAAACCTTTTTGCTTGTTCTTTAGCATTAGTGAGTTCATTAAAGCCGTTAGCCAGCTCCATATTTTTGTAATACAACTCAAAGCGCCCTGCTACACGCTCATCGTGTTCACAAATTTGTGCCAGTGCCGCTTGTGATGCCGGAAAGTGATACACAAAACAGGGGATTTCTTGGCCAATAGTCGGCTCTACTTTCATACAAAATAATAATTGTAGTAAGGTATCTTTATGAGTCTCATTTTTAGCAATATCAGCAAAGCCATGTTCGCATGCGAGTTGTTGTAACTGCGTGATAGAGGCAGTTAATGGATCGACCCCTAACGCGCGTTCAAATGCCTGTTGGTAGGTAACGCGCTCTGCAGGAGCAACCTCGAGAGTGAGCTGCATTAGCTCATCTATTTCGTCCATTAAAGCAAATTCGTCAAACCCAGGTCGATACCATTCGAGCATAGTAAATTCAGGATTATGATGACTCCCTGCTTCTTCATTTCTAAATGCCTTACAAAGCTGAAAAATAGCGCCTGAGCCAGCTGCTAACAAGCGTTTCATCGCAAACTCTGGAGATGTTTGCAAAAACAGGGGTAGCCCACCAGCATGGCCTGGGCCCACAAATGTAGTATTAAAGCTGGCTAAATGCACATCGGTTACACTGGCAGCACTTAAACTCGGTGTTTCTACTTCCATTACATTACGAACATAAAAGAATTCCCGAATGCTGCGCATAATTGCTGCGCGTTGCTTAAGTATTTCTATGCTGGCACTCGGCGCCCAAAGATCTGCTGACATATTTTCTCCAAAAAAAATCCCAGCTTAAGCCGGGATTTAATTAATAAGGCGTGTTACTGCTTACTTAACACGGCTCACGTATTCACCATTACGAGTGTCTACTTTAATTACTTCGCCAATTTGTACGAATAATGGAACACGTACTACAGCACCTGTGCTAAGCGTTGCTGGTTTACCACCCGTGCCCGCTGTATCACCTTTAAGGCCCGGATCAGTTTCAGTGATCTCAAGCTCAACAAAGTTTGGTGGAGTTACAGCAATTGGGCTGCCGTTCCATAATGTAATAGTACATACATCGTTTTCAACTAACCATTTACCAGCATCGCCCAGTGCTTTTTCATCAGCAGCGATTTGTTCAAATGTTTCATTGTTCATGAAATGCCAAAATTCACCGTCTGTGTATAGGTACGCTAAATCGGTATCCATTACATCAGCACCTTCAACCGATTCACCCGATTTAAAGGTTTTTTCAAGTACCTTGCCAGAGATAAGCTTACGGATACGAACACGGTTAAACGCTTGGCCTTTACCCGGTTTTACCATTTCATTTTCTAAGATACTGCAAGGTTCGCCGTCCATCATAATTTTTAGGCCGCCCTTGAACTCGTTGGTGCTATAATTCGCCATCGTTTCCTCTATTTATATTTTTCGAGTAATCTACGTGCCAATGATACAAAGAAATGAAGCAAATTTGCATAAAAACTGGCAAAAAGAATTAGCAAATGTAGTTACCTGCCCAAAAGTGCTGTTAGAAATGGTTGGTTTATCGAGCCAAGTCCATGAAAACGACATAAAAGCTCGTAGCTTGTTTCCTGTTCGTGTGCCATTGCCTTTTATAAAAAAAATTCGTCACGGCGATGCAAATGACCCTTTATTGCTGCAAGTTATGCCTCGCCATCAAGAATTTTTAACTAAGTCGGGGTTTAATAAAGATCCGCTACTTGAACAAGATAACAATCAACCAGGTCTATTGCATAAGTATAAATCGCGTGTTTTAGTCATGTTTAAAACCGGTTGTGCAGTAAATTGCCGTTATTGTTTTAGAAGACACTTCCCCTATCAAGAAAACCAACTGAATAAACGCAGCCTTATTGATGCATTGAGTTATATAAAATCGGATAAAAATATTAACGAAGTGATTTTAAGTGGTGGCGACCCCTTAATGGCCAAAGACGATGCCATAAGCTGGTTTTTAGATGAGCTTGAGCAAATACCACAAATAAAACGGATGCGCATACACAGCCGATTACCCGTTGTTATTCCTGTACGCATTACTGAACAATTATGTGAAAGATTAGCAAAGTCACCACTAAAAATTATATTCGTGAACCATATTAACCATGCTAACGAAATAGATAATGACTTTAAAGACGCCATGAACATGCTAAAACAAGCCAATGTACTGTTATTGAATCAGGCTGTTATTTTAAAAGATGTTAACGATACCGTTGATGCACAAATTAACTTAAGTGAAGCGCTATTTGATGCAGACGTAATGCCTTATTACTTACACTTACTGGATAAGGTAGAAGGCGCAAGTCATTTTGATATAGATGAGGCGCAGGCCATAAAAATAATGGCAGAGCTTTTAGAAGCCCTGCCAGGATTTTTAGTGCCTAAATTAGTGAGAGAAATTGGTGGTCAAAAAAGTAAAACCCCCATTGATCTCAAACTTATTTAAACATACACGTTTACATTGTTCCCAAGTGTTGCAGTAACCGACTTAGCCGGTGTTTGCGCACTTGAAGATTGTGTAGCACCTTCAATAAGCGCGAGTGCAGCGGCGCCATCAGCTTGCTGTTGCTTTTTAGCTAAAGCAGCAGTTAAAACCTCTGCGCCTTGGCCTGCACCAGGCATTGTAGGTAGATTTCCACCTGATATATTCATAACTCACACCTGACATTTAAATGTAATACACGTATTATAGTCGCTGAATTGGTAAATTACTTTACCAACCCACTTAAGTATATATCGGCAACATTGCACTAAGCTTTAGGAAAACCATGGATTCTATAATTGAACAACTCAACGCCAACTTAAAAATTGTTTACCGTCAGGCGCTTGATGCTGATAAAAAACTCGATGAGTTACAACAGCAAGGCCACGGAAAATTTAAAGCCTTATTTGCTGAGGACGCTGGATTTAGCTTTGAAGCTAAACGCTTTAAGCCTTACGTTTTAGACGTTGCCGCTGATGTAGAAAGCTTATCGAGCGACGGTTTTGATGAAGAAAAGCTAAAACAAGCGGTTATTAAACTACAAAACTTACTAACCTTGTTGGCCACCTTTAAGTAAGGTATGGATACGCAATCATTTAAATGTTTGCGTATCCTAGATGTAACTTATGCAGTTAAATTTAACCAACTTAACTTACTTTAGACAATACTGCTTTATTAAACCATTTTGTCATTAAACGTTTTTCATAAAAGAACATTGTGTCACGGCTTCGGCCAGCTTTATCATTTATAAAGCTCATATTTTTCAATGAAATATCTTTGTTTTGATTTACAATTTGGCCTTTACCATCAATAAGAGTGTAATTAAGTTTTATCTCTGGCATATAAATATCATTTACTAAACGTACTTTTTTTGAGCCTTCGTAACGAACTTTACCTGCAAGATCCAAGTCTGTTATCTCAACTATGAGTTTAAAATCGTTTGGTAAATCTTTTGAAAGTTTTGCTAAATGCTGTTCAAAATTAGTTGTTATATAATTACGATAATCATCATCAGATTGGTAGGGAGATTGAACGTCTTCATAATTTTTGAAATTTTGCCACTTAATTGCTGATTGCCCTGCATGAGCTGTTGTTACTGATAGTAAGCCAACCGTTAAAGCAAATGTTTTAACTAAATTCATTTTTCTTCTCCTAAGATATGGATACAACAACAATCCATTTGTTCATTTTATATTCGGCTTGTCCCTAATAAACATAACCTAAAGCAAAAAGCTTGTCCACTTTTAAGTCTATAGCTCATTATCGTCCATCATCAATAATTGATATTTAATTCAACTCAGAATATTTATATACATTTTCAGTTACATTTAACTCCATACTTTTAATAATTCAGCTTATTAATATTAGATGATTTATTAAGGGTAAAACCGTAATTTGATTCTACCTTTCGACTTATAACGCGAAAGGAAGAATCAAAATAAAAAACGCAGCATTAAGTTGTGCCATTAAATAAAATACAAAACTAATCTAGTTTAGTTAAAACCTGCTCATCAAACCACTCGGTTAATAAGCGTTTTTCATAATGAAATGCTTCTTCTCGGCCTCTTTTAATTTTATCCATAAAACTCATATCTTTTAGACTTACGTTATCTTCAGAAGATATCACTTCACTTTCATTACTGAGCACATAATTAAACTTAATACGAGGAAAGTGAATGGGTTCAACTACTCGAATTTCATTAACACCGCCATAGCGTACATCACCGGCTAAATCTAAATCGGTTACTTCAATTTTTAAAGTGTAATTTTTAGGAAGCTGCTCGCTGAGCTTTGCAAAGTGTTCATCAATACTTTTGGCTATTTGCTTATGGTATGAGCCTTTAGCCTGGTTTGATGGGCGTACATCGCGATAATCATTAAAGTCATGCCATTTAACTTGAGCCTCGCCCGCGTAAACAACACTTGGTAGTGCGATAAACATCAACATTGCTATTTTTTTAACTGAGTTCATACGTTTCTCCAACGAGTATATAAATCACGGTAAATTACAAATTGCTATACTTCACTTTAGCAATTACACATGAACTATAACTTAATCTTTACGCTGAGGTGTTATTAAAACTGCACAAAATGTAATCAAAAGTACAGTTTGCAAGCTTACTATTACAAAGCAAATAAAATAATACATGTAAAAACTCATTATTTATGGTGAAATTAGGGTAATTGAACAGAGGTTTCCAAGGAGTATTCATGGCAATTTTAGTAACCGGTGGCGCAGGCTATATTGGCTCACACACCGTTTTAGAACTTTTACAGCAAGGCAGCGACGTTATCGTTATCGATAACTTAAGTAACTCCTCTGAAGAGTCACTTGAGAGAGTGAAAAAAATAACCGGTAAAGCAATTACTTTTTATCAAGGTGATATTTTAGATAAACCCTTTTTAGACTCGGTATTTGCCAAGCATACCATTGATAGTGTAATTCATTTTGCAGGTTTAAAAGCAGTTGGTGAGTCGGTAGCCAAACCAATAGCGTATTATCAAAATAACGTACAAGGTACATTAACACTAGTTGATGCTATGCGTGACGCGGGTGTGTTTAAACTGGTATTTAGCTCATCTGCAACAGTTTATGGTGACCCTGCAAGCTTACCAATACGCGAAGACTTCCCCGTTGGCGGTACAACCAACCCATATGGTACCTCTAAACTAATGGTTGAAATGATGCTGCAAGATATCGCTAAATCAGATGAGCGCTTTGCGTTTGCTATTTTGCGCTACTTTAATCCTGTTGGTGCCCATGAGTCAGGCCTAATTGGTGAAGATCCTAATGGCATTCCTAATAATTTACTGCCTTTCATTTCACAAGTTGCGGTTGGTAAATTAAAGCAGCTTGCTGTATTTGGCGATGATTACGACACGGTTGATGGTACTGGCGTACGCGATTACATTCACGTTGTGGATTTAGCCTTAGGGCATTTAAAAGCACTTGATAAAATAGCCGCAGAAACCGGGGCACTTATTTATAACCTTGGTACCGGTAACGGCTATTCAGTATTACAAATGGTCAATGCGTTTATTAAGGCTAGCGACCAAGCTATCCCTTATGCGGTGTCGCCTCGTCGCCCTGGTGATATTGCAGCCTGTTATGCTGCGCCAGAAAAAGCGCTCAGCGAACTAGGCTGGCAAGCCGAGCGCGGCATTGATGTTATGATGCAAGATACATGGCGCTGGCAGTCAAATAATCCAAATGGATACAGTAAATAAAGGTTTTTTAAGCTGTCAGTTTTTAGTTACGATTAAAACACAGTATTTGAATTAAATGTGGTGTTTTAATGTGTTGCTGATAGCTATTCGCTCGGGGCTGTTAGCTGTACTTACCAGTTTTGCATTTCAACAATGCGAGACTGGGTTCGCGCATATTCAAAACTTAATTTTTTACCTTGGTATAACTCGTTAATGTCGGCCTGTGCATTAATAACCAGTAATTTATGGCAATCATAAAACTCATCGACTAAGGCAATAAAACGCCTAGCTTCATCATCGAGCGTATGCTCATCTAACTGCTGCTTTTCGCGCTGATAACCATCTTCTATACCATGCACAATAACTTTACCGGTTGCCTCTTTGCCCATTATTGGCACATTCGCGATATATAGCACCGAAAACTGTTCTGCTAAAAACATATAATCATTAGCGCTGCGAGGGCCTGAGCACAATGCCATAAAATCAATCAGTACAGCATCGTCAGTTTTTAATAAATAGGACAGAGCTCGGCCATGTACAGTCATTGTATTATCACGCGCTGCTTGAGGGTGTGCGGATAAAAACTCAGTTTCAAACTCAGCGTGGGGCAAGTTAATAAAATAATGACGACTACTTCGACCGTACCTGAAGCGGTGATCTTCCTCCCCCGCTACGTTAATTACATGACAATGTGCATTTATTAAATCGATAGTTGGTAAAAATCGCGCGCGTTGCAAACCGTTGTAATAAAGTTGCTCCGGTTTTGCGTTAGAGGTCGCGACTAGCACCACGCCTTGTTCAAACAGAGCGTTGAATAACCGAGCCATGATCATGGCGTCACCAATATCACTAACAAAAAACTCATCAAAGCACAGCACTTTTATCTCTTTGGCCCACTGTTTAGCAATTATTTGCAGCGGATTTTTATCCCCTTGTAACTTGGCTAATTGAGCATGAACTTTTTCGATAAAATGATGAAAATGCAGGCGCTGCTTTTTCTCTGTGGGTAAGTTTTCATAAAATAAATCCATCAACATAGATTTACCCCGACCAACCGGGCCATATAGATATATTCCCTTAATTAAAGGTGCTTTTTGCCACCAAGTTGTAGGTTGATTTAATTGCTCATTTAAAGACTGTAACGCACTCACAGCTTGGTGCTGCGCCGCATCAAAATCAAGCTCTCCTGATGAAACTTTGCGGTGGTACAGGCTTAAAATTTCTGTGCTGGGCTCTGTCATGGTATTTCACTATCCGCTATACTCGCGGCCATTGTAGCCGACTAAAAATGTGAACAACATGAAATTTCCTTGCCGTTTAGATAAATTTATTAGCCATTTAGCAGAGTTACCGCGCTCAAAAGCCCGTGCGGCAATAAAAAGTCAGGCGGCAACCGTAAATGGTGAGGTGATCACGGCATTCGACTTTCAAGTTACTCAACAAGATAATGTGTTATTTCATGATCAGCCATTAGTGTTTTTAGGTAAACGCTACTTTATGCTCAATAAGCCGGTAGGTTATGTGTGCGCTAATTCAGATGAGTTACACAAAACCGTATTTGATTTGCTTGATGAGCCAAACATGGCCGACTTTCACATTGCCGGGCGTTTAGACATAGACACCACTGGCCTAGTGCTTATTACCAATGATGGCGAATGGTCACACAAAATTACCTCGCCTAAAAAGAATAAATTTAAAACCTATTTGGTTGAAACCCAAGAGCCGATTACCGATGATGCACTGCAGCAATTACGCGACGGTGTGCAGCTTCACAATGAAAAAAATTTAACTCGCCCTGCCATTGCTGAACGCTTGGGGAATTATGGTTTACGCTTGTCTATTTCTGAGGGTAAGTATCACCAAGTAAAACGTATGCTAGCAGCGGTAGATAACAAAGTGGTTGAACTACATCGTGAACAAATTGCGGGTATAAAGTTAGGTGAAGATTTGGCTGCAGGTGAATACCGCCCATTAACTGCCGCAGAGATAAAACTGTAAGGTTGTTTAGGTGTTATGAAATAGCTTCGGGCCACGAGGCTCGGGCTGTTCACCTGCTGCTCTAGGCTCGATACTCGTTGCCTTCTATAATCTTGCTTAATCCCTGTCCTTACGATTTAATCTGTACTAAATCAAAGTCTGTCATTCCAGGTACAATCGCTTGCAGCCGAGACTCAGTAATATCTAGAGAGTTTAAGCATTCACAGTATTCAGAGGCTTTAAGTTCTAATTGGTGGGCTTTTTTCTGCAATGACTTATCGATTTCTTTGGTAATGATATCCATGCGTTGCCCCATGTCGTTCATGCGGTCTTCTATATTGCCTTCTCGAGATTTAAACGCATCCCCGAGCGACATTAAAATAGCACCCAAAGAGCCATGTACAGCAGAGTGTATTTTTTGGCTAATTTCTTTAGTAAAAAAATCATCAATTTGGGAAAGCGATTGAGGGGCTATAAAAAAGAAGTCGTCGCCACGCTTAAACTTATCCATAAGTGCGCGCTCTACATATTGTAATTGCGTTTTTAGCACTTCGGGTTCTTTATCTGACATGCCCTCAACAACATGCTCAATAGCACTGAGTCCTAGGTTAACGCCATCGGTCGCTAAATCGACCAACTCAGGAACTGTTTGACGAATACCATTGCTAAATTGTTCTAGCACTTTGCTTTCGTCGGTACTTAAATCGACCCAGTAGCCTCGAATAAACAGTTGATTATTATTGTTAATTTGCACCCTTGTTTGGCCTTTATCAACAATACGGATCACATCATCGGTAATAATTAAACCATGACGAAGTTCAACATCACATTGTTTTTGTGCGATTGCATTGGAGCTTAAAAGTGCCATTGATAACGCCAATATCGAACGAGATAAAAACGCCATAAACACCTCAAAAAGACTAAAATAGGGGGTGGCTAGATTAACAAAAAACCAACTTTATGCAAGCAAAAGTAACACCCTAAAAACAAGGCACCATGAAACGTAACGTTTACACAGCGCCTTTATCCTCTGGCTTGTACTATTAAATAGGTGAGCCTGGTGGTATTGGCAGAGCTTTAAAATTGTCAGGCCACTGGCCTGTTGTTAAAAACTGATTAATTTGTGACGCTAAATAGTCTTTAAATGCGCTGTCACCCACTTCAGGATGGCTCAGTAGAGAGTGCTGATTAAACTCATCAGCAAGTTTGCTTAAATAGAAATGCAGTTGCGCTTGCACTTCAGGGCTTAAACCGTCGTTAGCCACAAGATTAGCCATGGTTTTTGCCGTTAGGTACTGTACTCGTTGTGTTACTTTTCCTGTCATGGTGGCAGGTGCTGATACATTAAACACCTGTTTATTTAACTGCTTAAGTAACTCATCTAGGCTATAAAAGCGGTTATCACGTGCTTGTTGCTGCGCTAATCGATTTAATCGTTGAGCATTTAGTAATAGCGATAGGCTATGCTGCGCTGCCACTTCAGGCAATGCAAGTGCATCCATAGTTAAGCCGGTACGACCCACTATACTTTCTCGTGATTTAGACTCGCCATACGCCTTTGGCACAATCAAAGACAGTATCGACTCTGGCAGCGTTAAATTACTTGCTTTTAGGGTGGCTAAAATAGCATTAACTGCTTGTTGCTGAGCCTCTTTAGCTACAACTTGGGCGCCTTTGACGGGTGCGTCACTACGAATTTCATAGTCATAATCAACGCCCGCAATAAACTTTGCAACCGCTTCAACTTGATAACGGTGGAATAAGTAAAGTGGCACTAGCTTTTCTTCTAACTGCGACAGTGCAACCCCAGTTTTTATATTGTTAATACCAAACTGCCCGAGCGCCTGCTTTCGCACATCAAGCACTCTAAGTAATTCTTCACTTGGATTACCGCCATTATCCCAAAGATGCGCCGTAGGGTGCGCTCCACCTTTTGCACGGGCATCACTGTCAGAAATAAACGCCAAACCTAGCGATTTATTTTGCTGTAAAATAGCAGCGAGTGCTTCGCTTTCATCTTGGCCGGTAAAGTCACTGTAGCCATATTTGATCACTTGTGTATCCCATGCGCCCATACCTTTAGCATAACCTTGAGATACATCTAACTGACCATTATCTGCAAAGCTCAATAACGGATGCGGATAATCCATCACCGAAGCACGATTATTTACTGACGCAGCGAAGTTATGCGCAATACCCAGTGTATGACCAATTTCATGAGCACTGAGCTGACGAATACGATCAAGTGCCATTGCATGTAAAGAGCTTGCTACTTCATTGCCTTTTAAATAAGGCGCAGCGAGTGATTCAGCAATTAAGATATCTTGACGCACTCGCAGCGATCCTAGTGTCACATGGCCTTTAATAATTTCGCCTGTACGTGGGTCTATAATTGAACTGCCATATGACCAACCTCGGGTAGCACGGTGCACCCATTGAATAACGTTGTAGCGCACATCCATAGGATCAGCATTACTTGGTAGCACTTTAACTTCAAACGCATTTTTATAGCCTGCTGCATTAAAGGCGTCATTCCACCATTGCCCGCCTTCTAATAAAGCCGTTTTTACTGGTTCAGGTACCCCGGGATCTAAGTAATAAACAATAGGCTCTACTGGCTCACTAACTGCTAGGCTTGGATCTTTTTTTGCTAAACGATGGCGCGGAATGTAACGCACATACATAGACTCATCGAGCCCTGCTGCATAATTTTTATGCTCCACACTCCAATAACCCGATTGCGGGCTAAATTTTCGTGGCGTGTAATTATCATCAGGCAATTGAATAAGTGAATGGTGCATGTGCACACTCAAAGCGTAAGGATCAGCACTCACTTGGCGAACGTATTTACCTGGTTTAGACCCTTTAAAGGTGAGAATGGCTTCAAGCTCAGTATTTTTCAAAAATGCTTTTGAGCGATTCATAAATACCGCACTGCGTGACTCATCAAGGCTAAACTGCCCTTGCTTGCGCGCAGCTAAAGTACGGCTTACGCCATGTACGTCACTCAGTAAATAAGGGGTGTAATCTATTAATGCAGCATTGTCATCTTGAGCAACAACTTTAAAACCCGCCAAAATGCTGGATGCAAACGCTTCTTTAACGCTTTGCTGCTCTGCTATATTACTCGTGTTTGCACGGTAGTAAGTATTTACGGCACGTAACATCACCTTGTTGCCAAAGCGCTCAAACTGTACCAAATAGGTACCGCCTAATTGGCCTCTATCTAAACCTATATCGTTAGAGCCAACGCCATAAGGCAAGCTATGCTGTAGTAAAAATTGTTGCTCAAGTTTATCAACTTTTAAATACACATTGCCGTTTTGGGTATCGTAAAAGAAAGAAAAATAACCAGGGAAATGGTTCATTTTTTCAGTAAATTCGTCAATAGACTTAATTGCTGCGTGCGCTTGAGTTATCATACAGAGCAGCACAGTAAAGAGTATGTAACTTAATCGTGATATTTTTTGCATAATCTTATCTTTGTTATTAGCGTTTTAAATGCGATGTAGGTACCCCATTATAGGGGGTTATTTATACAATACAGTTATTTAAGACGAATTTCAGCGCTCTAAACTAATCTCTCTCACATTATGATTAGTTTTAACACGTTATCAGGAAAAAAGAATGCGTAGACTCCCACCAGTATTACTAGAAGATGGCTGTTCAAGAGAACTTTTGTCGTTAATTCGTACTATTTTAGCGGCATGTAAAGAAATTTCATTTCGCGTCGGTCAAGGTGAATTATCGGGCGTATTAGGCTCAACCCTCGATGAAAATATTCAAGGCGAAACACAAAAGAAACTCGATGTACTGTCTAATCAGTTATTAAAAGATATATTGCTGGAGTCAGGCACAGTTAAAGCGATTGCCTCTGAAGAAGAAGATTATACTGTTGCCGGTAACCCAGATGCCGAGTACATTGTTGCATTTGATCCACTTGATGGCTCGTCAAATACCGATATTAACTCACTTGTAGGTACTATTTTTTCTATTATGAAAGCACCTGTGGGCTCAGATGCTGCTGATGAAAAGATTTTTATGCAACCTGGGCATCAACAAGTGGCTGCAGGTTACGTACTGTATGGCCCATCAACTATGCTTGCGCTAACAACGGGTAAAGGTACACGCATGTTTACCTTAGATAAAACCCAAGGTAGCTTTTTACTTACTCAAGATTTTGCCGCTATTCCTGCTAAAACTAATGAATTTGCAATTAACGCCTCTAACCAGCGCCACTGGGAACCAGCGATGCAAAACTACATTAATGACTTACTTGCCGGAGATACAGGCCCTCGCGCTCAAAACTTCAATATGCGTTGGATTGCTGCAATGGTTGGCGATGTTCATCGTGTACTTAGCCGTGGTGGTTTATTTACTTACCCAACTGACACTAAAGATCCTAATAAACCTAATAAACTACGTTTACTATATGAAGCAAATCCAATGGCAATGCTAGTAGAGCAAGCAGGTGGTATTGCTTCAACAGGCACTGAGCGTATTATGGATATTCAGCCTGATGCTATCCATCAGCGAGTTGCGGTTATTTTAGGCTCTAAAGACGAAGTAGAAACTTGCTTGAGCTATCATAAGTAAACTTTAAGAACAGGTTTTAGGTTTCAGTTGTCAGCTAGAGATTAGCCCAGTAGTGGTTACTAACATCTGAAAACTGTAGCTTAAAACCTTTAATATTTTCTGATAACCACCTGCTACTGTTGTAACAGCTTTAACAACTGTGCAAGCTTTTGATGAGTCAATTCGCCCATTTGCTCGCTATTACTTAGCGCGTAAATAACGCCTTCATGCTTAGCGCAATTTATGTCATCTCGCGACTCAATGACATTTGCCCACAGCTGTAAATCGTCAATATCAATTTCTTTATTTAAACAACGCGTAAGTACATTAATTAGTACAGGCTTTGTGAGTGTGTACAGGTAGGTTTGATTGTTTGCTGCGGTTGAAACAATCACACTAATGGCGTTATCTCTTTGCTCCCCAAATGTAATAAATTCAGCCAATGCTTTTTGTATATTCATAATGTTTGTTATTCTTGCTGCTCTACTGTTAATAAGACTTAAAATGACCCAGATAAACTGCAGCCAATGTAATACAACGCTTAACTGTAATGTTAATGATATAACCGCATGTTGGTGTTATCAGTTACCCGCTATTTTACCACTCGATGATACAGCAACTAGCTGCTTATGCCGCTCATGTACTCTTGCTAAAATAAATAGCTATTTAGAGACTATATACACCCAACCAATAAAAGCTCAAATCGCTTTTGCTAAACAATTTAGAAGCCATGATAATTTAATTGAAGGGTTAGATTACACCATGCAAAATAGTTACATGGTGTTTAGTAAGTGGTATTTTTTAAAACGGGGTACTTGCTGCAAAAACGGGTGTAAAAATTGTCCTTACAATTAATCTACTCTCCCGCTGCAATAGGCAGTGAGCTATCAGCGCCCCACTCACTCCACGAGCCGTCGTAAACACTTATATTATGATATCCGCATTCATCGGCGAACAGCGCAAGCGCACAGGCAGTAACACCCGAACCACAGCTAAATTGTAACTGGGTTGCATTACCGACTACTTTATTAAACTGTGCTTGTATAAAGTCGAGTGATTTTGCCTCGCCATTCTCTAACAAACTAGCTAAAGGTAGCGAATAGCTATTAATAATATGACCGCTGCGCATACCCGCTCTTGGCTCTTTATTTTTACCGGTAAAACGCTCATAAGCACGCGCATCTAAAATGACCGTATTGGTATCCTCAGTAGCACTTAGCACCTGTTTTTTATTAATAAAGTAACCAGGCTGGTATTGAGCAATAAAGTCACCTTTTAGTGATGCTTGTGTATAGCTTGACTCAACCGGAAGCTCTAGTTCAAGCCACTTGGCTAAACCACCACCGAGGACTTTTACGTTATTAAATCCCATGGCTTTAAACATCCACCAAGCTCTAGCTGCACTGAATAACCCCGCATCTTCATAAATCACCACGAGTGAATCGTGATTCACACCCGCTTTTTGCATCACCTGAGTAAATTGCCCTGCACTACACAAGGTATTGGGTAATGGGTTTGAAGTATCTGCGAGTTCTTTTTTGATATCAAATCGTTGTGCTTTAGGTAGCATAGCAACGGGCGAATATTCCCCTGCAGCTGAGGGGCGTAACATACCTGCATCAAAGATAACTAGGTTAGTTTGCTTTAAACGCGCATATAACCATTGTGCGCTAACCATGTTTTTCATTTTTTCTCGCTCCAATAAAGTTTATACTCGTATTTTAATTTTTAACTTATTGCATAATAAAATTCTTCGTATAAAAAATATCTTAAATTTATAATAAATTGTTTAGGTTTTATTATTCTCATAATTGTAATAGGTTCATTTAGCCAAAATTCATTAAATAATAAGTGATTATTCATGCCCAAACATTATTTGTTCTATGTTGAACAGCCCTATAGTTTTGCTATTTTACGGCCATTACAGGAGGTAATAAGAGCAAGAGGAGATATAGTTTACTGGTATATCAGACAAGAGGACATTGCAAAGCAGAACCTTTTGAAAGATGAATTGCAGTTATTAAGTGTTGAAGAGGTAAAAGCATTTAATCCAAGAGCCGTCTTTGTACCTGGTAATATTGTTCCTGACTTTTTTCCTGGCATAAAAGTACAAGTTTTTCATGGCTTAGAATACAAAAAGAAGGGCCACTTTAGTATCCGTGGTTTTTTTGATCTTTATTGTACACATGGCCCATTAACGACGATTCCATTTAATAAATTAGCCAAACAGCACAAACACTTTAAGGTTGTGGAAACAGGCTGGCCAAAGCTCGATCCTTATTTTAATTACCAGCAACCTCAAAATAAAACGCCAGTTATTTTATATGCCCCTACCTTTTCGCCTAAATTAACCTCTTTGCATGCACTTTATTCTCAAATAAAAGCGCTCATTGAAAGCAATAAATACATTATAAAATTAAAGTTTCATCCAAAAACAGACAAAGTATTGCAACAAATGTATCAACAGCTTACTAAATATGAAAATTTCGAGATAGCAAATAAAGACAATTTAATTCCATTAATACAAGAAGCTGATATCGTGATATCAGATACATCAAGCGCAGTAGATGAATCATTAATTTTAGGTAAAACAGTAATTACATATAATAACCAGCAGCCACAAGCTGCATTATTAAATATTACAGCTCCTGAGCATCTATCTGAAACGCTTGAAAAAGCATTATGTAAAAACCCCAATCATCAACAAAAAATAAAAGACTACATTGAACAGGTGCACCCTTTTAAAGATGGTAACAGTGCTCTGCGTATCTTAGCGGCAACGGAAGATGTAATTAAAGAAGGTGTAAAGACAAAACCACTTAATTTATTACGTAAGTATAAAATACGTAAATCATTAAATTATATGAAGTTTAAGTAAAAAAGTGTGAGAAGCTAAAAATAGCGCCAAAAATACTTGAATTAATCTTTGAGCCGTTGAGGTGATTCTTATTAAAATAATGCCATATGAAATATGGCATTATTTTTAAATATTACTGTTTGATGGGGTTACGAACAACTTCGATAATTTCAGTGGTTGATATGGAAGGTGTACGTGCTAAATATTGAACATCACATAATGTTTTATATTCATCAAATTTACCTAACCAATCATCCCCCATCACCAATAGGTCAGCCTGATACTGTTTTATATATTCTCCTTTGAGCTCTAGAGAATGTTCTATAAACACCTCATCGACACAACGTAAAGAACTAATGATTTTTATCCGCTCAGCTTCACTGTAAATAGGTGCTCGACCCTTTTTCTGTAAGTTGAGCTCATCAGATGAAATTCCTACAATTAAATAGTCGCCCAGCTCTTTTGCTCGCTCTAAAATATTGATATGGCCTACATGGAAAATGTCAAAGGTACCAAATGTTATAACTCGCTTCATTAATAACTCTCTAAATAATTTACTATTCGCTTAGCACATAAACCATCAACCTTGCCTGCAAGTTGCTCAATAAGCTCCTTACGATGGTTTTTAAATTCGTTCGTCTCGGTTGAACATGATTTTATTGCGGAGGCTAATTGATTGTATTGTTTTGCTTGGTGGCAAATCTGATGAAAATAGTTAATATCATCATCTAGACGCGCCTTGAAACGATAAGAAAATAAACCTCTATAGCTCCATCTTAGTTTATAAAAGTCACACCAAACTACTGGCTTGTCTAATGCTGCAAACTCAAAAATTGCCGATGATGCATCTGACAGCATTATATCCGCTATAGCTAAAAAAGGTGTTAAGTTAAACTCACTCTCATTGGCTACATAAACATTATCATATTTTTGCCAATGCATTATTTTTCGCTTTTGTTTTCTATAGCGTGATTTAGCAAGGCTAAAAAAGTGTGGTTTTATAATTATATTATAATCTGTGAAATGATTAGGAAAATCATTACTCATACATTCAATAGAGCTAGGATAAAATGTTGGTGCATACAACAATGTAGGTTTATTTTTATCTAATCCTAAGGTACTGATGTCAATTTTTTTGATCGTTTTATTTATTATGGGATCTAACTTTGCGTAGCCTGTATCAACAAAGTTACCATCTGGATATAACGTTTCTAAACGTTTCAATCGATGTTCACCTTCGACAAAACGAACGGTAGTTGTTGTATTTGATACATCATAGTAGCAACTTTTTGGGCCTATACCATGTTGCATCAATATACTTTTTTTGTTTAACATTTCAACATCTAAAAATGCATTGCCAAACACAACCCAATCGCAAGCCAAACTATTGTAAAATGTTAGCGCTTGCTCTTTATTATCTAACCACATTGAGTTTAAAGCATTCTCAGCAACAAAATTTTTACAAATAGTAATAAACTGGGCATCTTGTGACTTATAAAATACCAATGAACATTGATGACCTTTTATTGATAGCTCTTCTATTACAGGTAAATACTGAGGTAAATAGTAGACATGTTGAACATCAAAACATATAAGCATCAAAAATACACAATTAAATAATAATGCTGCTTATTGTACATAAGTGGATACAACTATTGAACTCAAACAAAAAAGAACCTTAAATTTTACATTTTAATTACATTAATTCTCAAAGGCGCTAACTCATTAAGTACTTTATTCTGAACTGTATGTGGAATATTTTGCTCATTCATTGCATTTATTAATAAATCGACAACGTGGTTAAAGTCTTTTTCGTTTATGTTCATGCCTGTATGAATAGCAACCATAGAGTCACCTTTATATTCACAAGGCCCATCTGTCAGAGAACATAAATGGCTAATAAATCCTTGTCGAAAATGACTAATATTACTTTGCTCAAAGTAATGAAACACTTGTTTATCATTGCCTATTTGGGCAATAAAACTGTCAGTTAACTTTTCAAGCCCAGCTCGCTCGCCAAGCTGGTGATACAAAGAAGTGTTAGGTTGTGTTGTACACCCTGAAAGTAAGCTTAAACAACAAAAAATAAATACACTCAGTTTCATTACCAATACCCCGTAACCGATAAATACCAGCCGGTTTGTTTGTCAACACCAGCAATCCGCCCTAAGTCTAAATAGGCCGCCGTTACACTGACGTGTTTATTAGGCATCCACGCTATAAATAAATCGCGCCAATCTTGTTCGCCTAAACCTAGGTTATTGGCTTTTTGTCGATACTCAATGCCAATAGCAAGTTCACGACTTACAAACACCGCACTACTTGCTTCTAGTAAAATATGGCTACCTTCATTAGTCCCTCCATATCCTAAAAGCCCTAACTGATTGGCTTTACTGTAGCGGGTGGTCACATTCCAAAACCAGTTGTACCCAGCAAGTGCGCCCAAATGTAATTTACTGGCTGCTAGGTATACATCTGTACCACTGGTTTTTTTTGCACCAACCAACTTTGCAACTGTGCCATCATCTAATGACTTATGCTGCACACCCATGCTTAGCTGTGGCCATTTACTGTAAACTACATCACCATATAAACGGATTTTTGCCCCAGAAATTGACTGCTCTATTTCTGTATTGAGCGCAGGCACATCAAACTGCTGCACTGCATAACTCAGTTCAACACGATTAAATAGGTTAAGCTGCATACCACAGGCATCCAGGCGGTAATCTGTTACATCAGCACGACTACAAAAGCCATTAACAGCCCATTCGTCCTCACTGGCATAACCTGCTAGCTGCGCCCAAGGAACCAAACCTCCTCCTGCACTGCCTTCAATTTGAGATACACCCGGTGTTGCTAATAACTTCCCCGTTGCAGCTACAGTTAACGTACTGCAAAGTAAGAGTGTCATGCTCAGTAAAAATTTAATGTACACCCTGATATTCCTCTAACCATTGTTCTAGTTGTTGTGCTTTTAAAGGACGGCTTAAGTAGTAACCTTGTGCATGATCGCATTGCATTTCGTGAAGCAATGATAAAGACGCTGCCGTTTCTACCCCCTCGGCCACCACTGAAAACCCAAGCTGGTGTCCAAGTGTGATTGACGAGCGCACTATGTATTGATCTTTTTGTGACTCATGCAAAGTTAAAATAAAGCATTTATCTAGCTTAAGCTCATCAATAGGTAACATTTTTAATCGTCCCAATGATGTTTGCCCAACACCGTAATCATCTAATGATATTTTAACGCCAATAGTTTTTAAGTTCTCTAACGCTTTAATACCTTGAGCTTCATTTTCAATCATATCGCGCTCCGTCAACTCAATAGTGACAGAGCTTGGGTTTACATGATATTTCTTTAAGGTCGCGACCAACAAATTATGAAATCCCGAATGCGCAATATCTTGGGCTGACACATTAATGGCTGCTTGCAAATGAATCCCTCTTTTATACCAATCGGCTATTTGCGCAATAACCGTATCGACAACCCAAGCGGTCAGTTCAACAATTAATCCTGACTGCTCGGCTAAATCAATGAACACTTCAGGCGAAACCCAGCTCCCATCATCACGTTGCCAACGAATAAGTGACTCAACCTTATCAATTTTCTGGCTTTTAATATTCAACTTGGGCTGATAGGTCATAAACAGTTGCCCGTTATCATCATCAATCGCTTGTTTTAGCTCATCGAGCATGATTAAACGGTCTAAATGCGCCTCATCTTCACCATCTTGGTAGTAATGTAAGCTTTGTTGGCTTGTTGTAGCCGCATCGACAGCAATGAGTACACGGCGCATTAAATCGTCCGCTTTCACGCCTTGCCCGGGGTACTGCACAATCCCTGCATTAAAGCGCAAACTTATTTTTAAGCTTTTAATCCGATAAGGTGCCTGTAATTGCTCAATTAAGTCGGCTACAGCACATTTTACTTGGTCAACCTCCACACTGGGGTAAACCGTTAAAAACTCATCGCCGCCAATTCGTGCATGAAATCCACCAAGCTCATCCGAGAATTGACGAATACGATTTGCCACTGCAATTAAACACTCATCACCTACTTGTGGGCCAAGTTTGTCGTTTATGTGCCTTAAGCCTTTTATATCAATAGCAACAAGCGTGTAGCGTTTATCTTTAGTGAGCTGCTTTGCTAATAAATCTAACATAGCTGAACGGTTATAAAACCCTGTTAAAGTATCGTGATGTGCTTGAAAACTGATTTGCTGCTCAATATCATTACCCATGTTATTAAACGCGCTGACTAGCGTTGCTATTTCGCTGCTTTGCTTTTTACCTTCAAATTTAAAACGGTAGTCGCCTTTGGCAAATTGCCTTGCAATAACTGCCAACTGTGTAAGCCCGGTGGTTAAGTTATTGGCCAGCAAACTACTGGTGATCACACCAAATAACATGGTTAATACGGCCAATGTAACTAGTGTTAGCAATAGCTGCTCAATATCTCGATAACTTGAAGTTAAATCAGCACTAAGTAGTAAGGTAACCGGATGCGATTGCAAAGACGGTAAAGCTATTTGTTGATTTTCATAGGCCAAATATTCAGCAAAAAAACGAGCTGTAGTTTTAGTCTCAAAGTATTCTATAGGTTGAAATTTTTTAGGTTTAGGTACTAACGAGCTTGCTGCAAAATCATCTAACTGCGCAACAAAACTAACTTCCATACCCGTTAAACTTTTCAGCTCAGTAGCAACAGCCGACGTGATTTTAAAGCCGACCAAACTGTAAGCGATAGTTCTGGGGGTTTTAACGGGCAATAATATCACTTGATAGAGCTGATTATTTAACACGACAAAGCTCGATTGCTCAGAATTATTTAATAACTCATCCATTAAGGGCTGTAGGTTATCTGCAAAATTTTGTGCATTAACATTAGCAGAGACTAACCGCCCCGATAAATCGAGCAACAGCATTAAATCGGCATTGATCCGTTGGCTATGGTTGTATAGCACACTACTAATGGTGGCTGCATCGCGAGTAGCAACTGCTTGCTTAAAACCAAAATCAGCGGTTAACACCTTAGCGGCGGTTAATAGCAAGCTCTCTTTTGATTTTAAGTATTGCTTATAAACGCTTTGCGCAACCGTTATATTTTGCTGGACTTTTTCTGCCTGAAACTTACTCGTAGACCACCAAAAACTCACTAAACTGAGTAAAGTTGTAAGTAACACCAAGCCAACGCATAGCGTTGTTATACGGCTACGTAAATTATTACCCATTACCTTCCCTAAATTTACTACCAAAGGTATTTCGTGGTGCAGGCGTAGACGTATTTATAGTGATTGATAACGGGTTGGTTGATTCTATATCAAACATTTTTTTATTATCCAAAGGAGCTGTTTGCAGTGAATGCCAAATACTGGCTTGCACAGGAAAAGAGTCAACTTGCAGCTCTATCTGGCCTTGCTCGTTGCTGGTATACACATGATTACTGTTAGCAACATAAATATAGCCCACCATAGAGTCGTGGATATTGCAGCCCAATACAACCACACCTTGCTCATCAAACTTAATAGGTTCTTCTGGCTGGCCAGAATAGAGCTTTAATTGAAAAGGCTTTGCTTTTGAAAAAGAATACACATGGTGGCGAATATTATCACTATTAGGAAAGTTAACATACTGACCTTGGCGCACAATAAGCAGCTGTGGTGAAAACTGTTTATCAACTTGATCCATCACCGCTGTGGGTAAATTACTTTGTACTTTTGAAGAAGGTAAATGCTTTATTTCTACGACAGCATTAGGCAATACTTGTCCATGCTGATCTTTAATAACCAAATTAATAGAATTACCAAACGCTGATACACTAAACAATGCACCCAGTACTAATAAAAAACGACATTTTGCAATAAGTTGCGATGCTCGCTCTAACATAACCATACCCAAAAATTCACCATAGGTTAAGTTAATTAGAGACGAGCACTAATTGCAAGAAATATAGCTCAGTTAGTTAAAATAAATACTTTTTTACTAATTTAAATAAGCTTTATCATTAAGATTAACTTGCTCGTTAATGATTAATTAAACCGTAATCAGCATCTAAAATAGCAATCACTTCTTGGCGCGGATCTTTGGGTATAACGATCTCTTTACCGATAATTTTGCTAGCGATACCCACATAAGTGTCAGACACTTCAAGCATCACTGACTCAGGTAAAATATAATCTTTTGCTAACTGCTCACGCTCAGCCATACGATCTTTATTTAATAACACATCACTCTCTGGCACATTATTAATTAACAGCTGGCGAAAACCTTCTTTTGAGTTTTCAACAATTTTACCATTCTTATAAGATGCTTCATCCCAAATACGCGATGAATCAGGTGTCCCTACTTCATCAATATAAATAAGTTGCTGCACACCATTTAAATCTTCTACGTAACCAAATTCAAATTTGGTATCAACGAAAATCTGGCCAAGCTTAGCTAACTCATTACTAATTAGCTCGAATCCTTCTACCAGTAATTTTTCGTATTTGGCGACATCATCAGCCGATTTAAAATTAAAGACATCTAAGTTGTTTGTAATATTCTCACGCGTGATGTTTACATCATCAACGGCAGGAATATCAGCAACCCCTTCTATAATACCTTTAGTAGAAGGAGTTATAAGTACGTGCTCAAGCTTTTGATTCGCTTTTAAGCCTTCTGGAAGTTGCAAACCACAAAAGTGTCTTTCGCCTTTGGCGTAGTCGCGCCACATACTGCCGGTAATATATTGACGAGCAATCGCTTCAACTTTAACTGTACTGGCTTTACGAACAATCCATACGTATGGATGAGGAATATCAACAATATGATTACCCGCCAAACCTGCTTCATTAAACATGTTAAACCAATGAGCAGCCACTGAGTTTAATGCAATGCCTTTACCCGGCACGCCATTTAGGCCATTTTCACCTTGCCATATGCAATCAAAAGCAGAAATTCTGTCTGAAATAACCATAATGGCTAATTCAGTATCGGCAGGAACGTTATAGCCTTTTTCATTTATTAAGCGTTTACTATCTGCATCGGTTAACCAATAAACTGAACGCACTTTACCACTGTGTACTTTACCTTTAGTACGAATGGGTAAGTCATCGTTTACGTCTAAAACTTTATAGCTAGTCATGCTATCTCCGGGGTTTGGCATGCTCAAAGAGCAAAGTATGGAATTGGGGTTAGGCGCTCTATAATAATCTAGGCAACCACAAAGCTCAATCACTGCTCAAGCTATTGTTACTTTCATAGCGTATAGAGATAAAAAATCAGGTAGTTATTTAATTAAGCTTAACTAAAGAAGACGAACAGAGCGACATATACTTATGCATAATTATGAATTAACATGAAACGATAAATTCATCCAAACGTCCCTATAGGTTTCTAAGTAACGCGTTATGATCAACCTTGAGAATGTTTCTTTTAAATGGCAAAAAAAAGCAGCCACACCCACTCTCGCTATTAAGCAGCTCACGATTAATACCGGGGAACATGTTTTTTTACATGGGCCAAGCGGCAGTGGTAAATCTACTTTACTGGCGTTACTGGCAGGCATTAATGTAACCACTAGCGGCCAACTTTGTGTTTTAAACCAAAACCTAAGTGCACTCACCAACGCACAGCGCGATGCATTTAGAGCTGATCATATTGGCTATATTTTCCAAAACTTTAATTTACTGCCTTATTTAACCCCATTAGAAAATGTATGTTTAGGGTGCCAATTTTCGAAAAAGCGTCAGCAACACGTGCTCAACCAAACTGAGAGTTTAACCAAAGAAGCTGCCCGACTTCTCAACGCACTTGGGTTAGAGCCGCACCTTCATAATCAAAATGTTGCCACTTTAAGTATTGGCCAACAACAGCGAGTTGCTGCAGCACGCGCATTTATAGGCAGTCCTGAACTTATCATTGCCGATGAGCCTACTTCAGCACTTGATACCCAAAATCGTGAAAGCTTTATTAAGCTGCTATTTGAACAAGCAAAAAAAAGTAACAGCACGCTTGTTTTTGTCAGTCACGATGAAACATTAAAGCCTCTCTTTAACCGCACAATCGACTTAGTAAATTTACAAGGTGATGTATGATTTTATTTAAACTTGCCTATAAAAGTTTGCTAAATAGACGTGCCAGCGTATTACTGACATTGCTCACTATTGCGATTAGCGTCATGTTATTACTCAGTATTGAGCGCGTTCGCGTAGATGCTAAAAGTAGTTTTAGTAATACCATTTCGGGTACCGATTTAATTGTTGGCGCACGCACGGGCGATATTCAATTACTACTGTCCTCGGTGTTTAGAATTGGCCACACCAATAATGGGGTGAGTTGGCAAAGCTATCAATACATAACAAAACAGCGCGGGGTTAAGTGGAGCATTCCTATTAGCCTTGGCGATAGCCACAAAGGCCAAGCAGTCTTAGGCACCACACTCGATTATTTTAAGCACTATCGATTTGCTAAAAAACAGCCCTTAGCATTTGAACAAGGGAAGGCTTTTTCTAGCATCAATGAAGTTGTTATAGGTAGTGAGGTTGCAAGTAAACTGGCCTATAAAATTGGTGATGCAATTGTAATTTCTCATGGTATGGGAAACACTAGCTTTCATCATCATGATGATAACCCTTTCAAAGTGGTTGGTATTTTAAAGCCTACTGGCACCCCTGTAGATAAAACCTTGCATGTACCGCTGGCGGCAATTGAATTGATCCATGGTGGCGGCCATGATGATCATGACGATCATCATGATCACTCAAACCACGCACTAGTTGGCCATCCAAAACAAATTACCGCCTTTTTAATGGGCTTCGACTCACCACTTTATACGCTACAAATTAGGCGCAACATAAATCAATTTAAACCAGAACCTCTATTAGCGATTATGCCCACAGTCACACTAAAAGAGCTTTGGGAAATGCTGGCAATAATAGAAAAGATCCTACTGCTATTTTCATTTGTGGTGGTTATTATTAGCTTGCTCGGTATGTTAACCACACTGCTGGCTAACCTTAATCAACGCCGCAGAGAACTGGCAATACTGCGTTCTGTGGGTGCCCGCCCTTGGCAATTATTTTCGCTCATCAGTATAGAATCACTACTCACCACCTTTTTAGGCTGCTTGGTAGGCTGTATTTTATTTTATGCGCTTATGGGTACGACGGCAGGTTACTTACAGAGCCAAGCTGGAGTGAGTATTAATATCAATATGCTCTCTGACTATGAACTCACTTTAATTGGCGTTATTATGGCCGCGGGATTCATTATTGGCTTGATCCCCGCTACACGCGCTTACTTTTATTCTCTTAGTGATGGTATGAGTATAAAAATATAAACTTTAGGATGATCATGACGTTGTTTAAAGTAACTACACACTTTTTAATGCTCTTAAGCGCAGTGCTAATTAGCTTTGCTAGCATTGCAAATCCACCGAAGGAAATTTTTTGGGAAGACTTGATCCCACAAGGGCATGTGCAAATAGATACCCAAGCACAAGCTAATCACGAAGGCAGTGAGCAAAACTGGGTGCAACCTGATTTGGACGCGCCGGTTGTCAAAGCACTTGATGGGCAGTCTGTTAGCTTACCTGGGTTTGTTGTGCCACTTGAAGGTGACAGCGAACTTATTACCGAGTTTTTATTAGTCCCTTACTTTGGTGCCTGTATTCATGTGCCACCTCCACCGCCAAATCAGCTGGTTCATGTAACTATTAAAGGCGGTGTGCCTATCGATAGCTTATATGATGCGATTGTTGTAACGGGCGTTATTAAAACGCAAACTTGGTCTGGCGAAATAGCCCAAGTGGGTTATCAAATGCAAGCTGTCGGTGTTGCTCCCTTTGAGCTTTAATTCTTAAAATAAAAAACCGCGTAGAAACGCGGTTTTTTTTAACGACTTTTTAATAAAATTAAGCGGTACCACCTACCGTTAACTGATCAATTTTCAAACTTGGCTGGCCAACACCTACTGGTACACTTTGACCATCTTTACCACAAACACCTACGCCTTTATCAAGCGCTAAATCATTACCTACCATAGAGATTTGCTGCATTACTTCGGGACCATTACCAATTAATGTTGCACCTTTAATTGGTTGGGTGATTTTACCGTTCTCGATCAAGTAAGCTTCTGAGGCACTAAAAACAAACTTACCTGAGGTAATATCTACTTGGCCGCCACCAAAGTTTGGCGCAAAGATACCTTTTTTAACCGTGCTGATAATATCAGCTTGGCTGTGCTCGCCGCCTAACATGTAAGTGTTGGTCATACGTGGCATTGGTAAATGCGCGTATGACTCACGACGTGCGTTACCTGTTGGGTTTACCCCCATCAAACGCGCGTTCATTTTATCTTGCATATAGCCTTTTAAAATACCGTTTTCGATAAGTACGTTATAGGCTGCAGGCGTACCTTCGTCATCCACATTAAGTGAACCACGACGATCGGCCATAGTGCCATCATCAACCACAGTACATAGCTCTGAAGCAACTTTTTGACCTACTTTACCGCTAAACGCAGACGCGCCTTTACGGTTAAAGTCACCCTCTAGGCCATGACCTACCGCTTCGTGTAACAACACGCCTGGCCAGCCATTACCTAATACTACTTCCATAGTACCCGCAGGGGCATCAATAGCTTCTAAGTTTACTTTAGCTTGACGAACGGCTTCTTCTGCAAAATCCATCCAACGTGGCTTACCATCAACCAACTCTTTAAAGTAACCATAGTCTAGGCGTGCGCCGCCACCAGCACCGCCACGTTCACGGCGACCATCTTTTTCAAGTAATACAGAGCAGTTTAAACGGATCAGTGGGCGAATATCTGTAGCAAAGGTGCCATCGCTAGCTGCAATTAATACTTCTTCATATACCGCAGACATTGAGCTAATAACTTGCTCAGCATCAGGGGCTAATTCGCGAATATAATTTTCAAGCTCACGTAACAAATTAACTTTATCGGTGTCGCTCATGCTAGAAATAGGCTGATGTGGCGCAAACTGCTGCTTTGCAGCCACATCGCTGAATACTTTAACAGCTTTATCTTCACCGGCATCGGCAATACTACGTGCAGCCGTGGCTGCTTTGTTTAGCGCTTCAAGATTGATTGCATCTGAATACGAAAAACCGGTTTTTTCACCACTAACAGCCCGTACGCCAACACCACGCTCAACATTATAAGACCCTTCTTTAACAAGGCCGTCTTCTAATACCCAAGACTCATGATGACTCGATTGAAAATAAAGGTCGGCATAATCAACTTTGTGCTGGTGAATATAAGCTAATGTTTTTTCGAGTTCTTCTCGATTTAGCTGGCTATCGTGTAATAAATGCTGTTCAACCGAATTCATAATAATGGCTCTCTAAATCGTTGGTGAGATTGCAGCGGCATATCTCGTCTAATTTTGTGTAACTGGTTTAAATCTACGGTGCAACTAATAAAACCAAGCCCTGTTGGTTTTTCGCTTAATATTTCACCCCAAGGCGATAACATTAGGCTGCGACCATAAGTTTGCCTACCGTTTTCATGTGTTCCATATTGCGCTGCAGCAATAACATAACACTGCGTTTCTATGGCACGTGCTGCAAGTAGCGGCTGCCAATGCGCTTTACCTGTAGGCACAGTAAACGCACTGGGTACTAATATAATTTCTGCGCCTTTGCGAACTAAAGCATTAAATAAACCAGCAAAGCGCAAATCATAACACACTGTTAAACCAATTTTACCAAAGGGAGAATCAACAACCACAACCTCATCGCCCGCTTGAGTAAAATCGGATTCTCGATAGCTGCCGGTCTGGTCATCTACCTCAACATCAAATAAATGTATTTTGTTATAGCTTGCAACAATATCGCCTTGGTTATTAAACAAATGTGAGGCAGCGTAATACTTATGTTGGTTATAGGGCACTGGCATGGTGCCAGCATTTAACCAAATATTATGTTTACGGCACAATTCACTGATTTGCTGTTTATATTGTTCAATACGCTGAGACACTAACAACGTATCACCAGCGTGTTTACTAAACACTAAAAACGCTTCTGGTAAACATACTAACAAAGGTCGCGTGTTTGGCAGAGCAGCTAAGGCTTGCTTTAAGGTGGCAATGTTATCATCAGGGTTTAAGCCTGAGCACATTTGCAATGCAATAATCGCAGGTGTTGTACTTATAAGTGATTTACTCATTGCGCTGCGCTCACCTCAGCATCTTTAAGCTTTAACTCTGAAGATGCTTGCGGCTGATTTTGTGCTGCTTGCGGTAAAGTCACCTCTCGGCTCTTACGATCTAATTCTTGTACCTGAGGATCGTTCATTTTGCCCGTCACTTTAAAGTTGATCTCTGAGATCACTCGCGCAGAATGAATTACTTTATCAATTGCTAAAGCTGCAAGCCCCGTTACTGGGTTAACCATCCAAGCCACAATTACTGGAATACTCGACGTTACTTGCGGTGCTACTGCTAAGTCGTAGTCAATTTCGAGAGTATTTAAATTTGCATACCCTTTAATCGAGAGATCGGCAGGCACCCCATCCATTTTAGTATCTTGGGTATAGGCAATGCCCTTATCTATCTGCATCGTACCTTTCATGCTGTTATAGAAAAAACCTTTAGAAAATACATCTCTAAAATCAAGTTTTAGCTTACGCACTAATGAATCAAGGCTCAGTAATGAAAATACCCGTGCGCCTCCATCACTGACTTCAGTTAAATGGCCTTCGCCTAAATCCCAACTAATTTCACCGTCTAAACTAGCAATGTCTAAGTTATAAGGTGCCGCTTGCCAATTTAGTTGATAATTTAGATTCGCGTTTGAGTCTTTAATAGTAGTGGTGATATCAAATTCATTAAATAAGGCGCCAATATCATCACTTTTAAGTTCGCCGCTCATTGCCGTTAAACCATTTTGCCATTGCCCTTTAGTGCGCAATATATGATCGCCTTTATCCACCACTAGCTCAGAAATAAGTAGCTTTTTACCATCGCCTAACAATGAAGCACTTACCTTATCAAGCTGATAATGGCTGATCTTACAATCGGCACATTCAAATTCAATAGCCGGCAAGTTTGCAAGCCAAGCAAGTTGTTCCGGGGTCGACTTTTCATTTGGTTGCTCTGTTTCGGCCTCTAAAAAGTTAAGCCTTAAATAGTCGCTGTTAATTCGAATCGGCTGACTTGATTGCCCGCTAGGTACAAACACTTCGGCTCTTAATTCTTTGGCATTAAGCTTTAATTGCAAATTATTATTTAGGGGCGATAAACGCATATCAAAATCATTAAACTGCATGCCACTAACATTAAACATGTCAATATTCGCAACCACTTCATGTAAAGGTGGCATAACGCCTGGCGGTGTATTCTCAGGCTGCACTTTAGCTACATTAATAATTTGATCAATTAAATCAATCCAAGGTAATAACTCGATTTGGGCTAAGTTAATACTCACCGCTAAATCTTGCGCGTTAAGCCCTAAGTCTTTGTTACCAATTATAAAGTGGGCGTTATTAAACTGCGATTTAGCATTATCTAAAATGGCGTTAAAATAAAATAACTGCTCCACGTTTGCGGTGATCAAATTAGATATATCATCACCTTGAACAACCGCACTCAGAGGCCAAGCTTGCTCACTGCTTTTTGCATATACTCCTGGCAAGGAGCTATTTAAGCCAATAAGTGGCGATTCAACTTCGGCACGATAATTAAATCCTTGCTCGGTAAAATTAAGCGCCAAAGCAATATCAACATCACTTTGCCCACTTAAATAACCATCTAAAATACCTTGTCCATGACTTATAAGTGTTTGCGCATCAAGCTGAGCATTTATATTTATATCAGCGCGATAATCCTCTGCGTTTGCGTCACTATTGTAGTTAATAGTTAGTGGCATACCAAGCCATGTAGCCGTTGCATTTGTAAGGTTTATTTGTTGATTATTAAAGCTAAGTTCACCCTTTAAGTGCTCAAGTGAAATACCAGGCGCAGAAATGTAAAGGGGGGAATCGAGAAAATTAACTGTACCACTGACACTGGCCCCACCTTCAAACTGTGAACCGATTAACAATTCAATATTTGCACTAGCAAGCCCCTGCCCTTGTACAATATTAAAAATATCAGCTAATGGATTTGCTAAAGGTGTAGCGACAAAAAAGTCGTGCATTTTTTCAAGCTCTGCTTGCTTATCAATACTAACCACCAATGGCGCATCGCCCATTAAGTCATTAATACTTACTTGCACACTACTGCCAACGTCTAGATTTACCAATTGACCTTGCTGACTGTAAATATCCATACGCTCATTTTCAAAATGCAGCTTTACACTGGCATTTGTAACTGCAGGCCAATCGGGATCGAATTGATAGGTGGCATTATCTATTTGCGCTATTACATCAAACTGCCCTGAACCATCTTTAAATGGAAAACCTGATAATGGACCAGAAAATAACACCTGAGTATTTGATACTTCACCTGCTTTTATTGCGCCATTTAAATAACTAACCAACTCAGAGCTCATTAACGTCAAAGGAAAATAGTGACCTGCAATACTGGCATCAGGTGCAAACGCTTCAGCATATAAATCCAAGCGTGGCGTATCACCTAAGCTTAGCTGCATCTGTGCGCTTAAAGTCACCTCATTGTTATCAAGCCATAGGTTATCGCTGCTAATATGCCAATCGCCTGAGCGTTTAGCTAAATCTAATTCAATGTTTAGCTGGTTATAGTCAATATTATTACTAAAACTAGCACCTGTAATTAAATGGCTGTTTTCACCAAAAATAGTGATCCGGCCATATTGCTGATTAACCAATCCATCAACCCTTAAGGATTGAGCGGCGGGTACGGCGTTTTTCTCTTGCCAGCTAATTTCATCGGCTTCAAACCATAGTTGCCATTGCCTTGCATCGGCAAACTCAAGGTACGCGGTATTGATTTGTCCGCTTGGTTGGCGTGCTAAAAAAGGGGCTAAATTGGGAAAATTAGTCAACTCAGCTAAATCACTCAATAGTGCTAAATCAAGTTGCTGTAGCCATACTTTATTTTGCTTACCTAATAAGGCTTCAAATTCAAGGCTTGGCCAAGTGGTTTCACCCGTACTAAATGCTAAGCCTGTGCTTTTTAATCGCCAACTATTTTGCTCTGGGTATAGATGAAATCCCCCTTCACTTAGGCTTACCTTTTGTGTTTGTTCATTGAGTTGCCAATTTACCGCGCTCGGTAACCACTGTACCTTTACGTCACTCACTAGGCCTTGCTCTAATCTAAGCCAAGCTTGTAAGTTTAAATCGCTATGTAGTTGCTGCTTTTGAGTATTAATGTACTGAGCTAACCAATTTGACACATCAACCTGATTAGCCTGCACATACAGATCGCCCACCATTTGCTCTAAGGTTTCACCTTTGAGCGCAATACGTGCGTCAAAATTTCCCACCGAAATACCCGGTAATGCGAGGCTACCACTGCCAAGGTGCTGTTTATCTTGGTTTTGCCATACAATGTTTTCTAATAACAGTTTACGCTCTTTGTTATCTTCTAATACAAAGCTGATACTGGAGTTTTCTATTGCAAAATGACCGGTTTCACCTAAAAATAGCCCTTCAATTAACTCTTTTTGCTCGAATGACACATCATCTTGGTTACCTACAAATAAATTCGCGACATTAACCTTGGTATGAAAACCATTGATCACAAAGTAATTCGACTTGAGCTGAAAAGACTTTAAGCTTTCCCAAAGGTTTAGCTCTAAACTAGTTTTCGCAATAGTTAAAGAAATAGGGGCGGTTTGGTTGTCTTTAAATGATAATTGTTCGAGCACTAAGGCAGGGCCATTACCTTGCCAACTTGCCGATATAGCACCTATCGATAAGCTGATATCAAACTTGCTATCAAGGTAGTTTTCTATGTCGCCTTTATAATCGTTTGCGTAGGGTAAGGTGTATTTTAAAATAGAAACAATAACGGCCAGTAGCACCAAAATTACAGCACTTATTTGCCATAATTTGCGCACACAAAAGAAACAGGCCGCTTTAAATTTCATTACATCATTACCACATCAAACTGCTCTTGGCTGTATAAGCTCTCTGTTTGGATATTAACTTGCTTACCAATAAATAACTCTAGCTCTGCAAGGTTGTGATATTCATCATTTAATAGCGCTTCACATACTGCAGGAGATGCATAAACTACAAACTTATCCGCATCGTAAGCGCGGTTAACACGTACTATCTCGCGAAGGATTTCATAGCATACGGTCTCAACCGTTTTTTGAGAGCCACGCCCTGAACACGCAGGACATACATCACACAGTATGTGCTCTAAACTTTCGCGAGTTCGCTTGCGGGTCATTTCAACCAGCCCTAATGCTGACAAACCATTAATATTGGCTTTAGCTCGATCTTTAGAAAGCGCAGATTCTAATGAGTGCATTACCCGGCGCTTGTGCTCATCGCTGACCATATCAATAAAGTCGATAATAATAATACCGCCTAAATTACGCAGCCTTAGTTGACGGGCAATAGCTGAGGTTGCTTCAACATTGGTATTAAAAATAGTTTCTTCAAGGTTACGGTGACCAACAAATGCACCGGTATTAACATCAACTGTGGTCATAGCTTCTGTTTGATCTATGATCAGGTAACCACCCGACTTTAAAGCCACCTTACGATGCAATGCCTTTTGAATTTCACTTTCTACATCAAATAAGTCGAAAATGGGGCGCTCACCCGGATAATACTCAAGCACTTGCGATAATAACGGCACAAACTCTTCAGTAAACAGCTTAAGTTCTTGGTAGGTAAGCTTAGAGTCAACACGAATGCGCTCCATATCTTCGCCCACGTAGTCACGTAACGTTCTAAAAGCCAACGTAAGATCTTCATGCAAAATACTCGCTTTGCTGGTTTTACGGCGCTTAGAAACTATTTTATCCCACAGCTTTTTTAAAAATGCAGCATCGTGACGTAGCTCTACTTCACTTGCGCCTTCTGCGGCAGTTCTAACAATAAAGCTACCGTTTTCATCGCCATATTCAGCAACAATTTTTTTCAGCCTAGCGCGTTCTTCTTCCGTTTCGATACGTTGACTCACACCAACATGCGTCGCATCTGGCATAAATACTAAATAGCGTGACGGTATAGTAATATCAGTAGTTAAGCGTGCACCTTTACTGCCCAGTGGGTCTTTAACCACTTGCACCATAATGTACTGACCCTGGCGAACAAGCTCACGAATATCTTGGACTTTTTTAATTGGCTCATCATCAACACCTTCCACAATAGAGGCACTATTGACGATATCTGAAGCGTGTAAAAAAGCGGCTTTATCTAAACCTATATCAACAAAAGCGGCTTGCATTCCCGGTAGAACACGGCTTATTTTACCTAAGTAAATATTGCCCACTATGCCTAAATTACCAATACGCTCTAGCTGAATTTCTTGTAATACACCGTTTTCGATTAGGGCAACGCGACTTTCACTTGGCGTGACATTGATCAGTAGTTCTGTACTCATGCTACCCTCTTAAGAATGTATGTAATAATTGTTCTGTCTCATATAAAGGTAAGCCTACAACGGCAAAATAGCTACCCGAAATATACGTTACAAAGCGCCCGCCCAACCCTTGGATACCATAACCACCGGCTTTATCTTGAGGCTCGCCCGTTTGCCAGTAAGCGTCTATTTCTTCATCACTGAGTATTTTAAAAGTAACATCAGTACTGACAACACAACTCATTACTTTTTTTGGTGTCGCAAAAGCGATAGCAGTTAACACTTGATGAGTATTCCCTGATAAACGCTTTAAGGTGTGAGTAAAATCTTGTTTATCTAGAGGTTTACCTAAAGATTGATTGTCAATCACGACTACAGTATCACTGCCTAAAACCGGACGATCGGTAAAACCTTGTTCTACCCCCATTTGTGCCTTTAAACGCGCTAAGCGTTCGACATAATCATATGGGAGTTCGTTAGCAAGCTGACTTTCATCGGCATCAACACTAAATTGTGAAAACTCGATACCCAACTGGGTTAAAAGCTCTTTACGACGGGGAGACGCGGAGGCTAAATATACTGCGCAAGTCATTATCTGATCCTAAAGTGTCTACGGTATTTTCTAAGTAATAAAAATACCCATATCCAACTCAACATGCCTGTTAATACAGGCCATAAGTAATGTGGGCTAAAATAAACGCCAAGTAAAAAATGATTTAACCAAAACTGCATCAAATGGTAAAGCGTTAAGAATAAGCCAATTAAAAGGCTTTGTTGCCACAATGAAAAATTGCGAATTTTTTGAAAGTTACTTGCCGTAACAAAAATACACACCGAGTAGGTCAATGAGTTTACACCTAAAGAAGAGCCAGTCGCTAAATCAATTAGTAACCCAACAACCCAAGCCGTACCAATGTTTAAACGATGTGGTAAAGCCAAAGACCAGTACATAAGCACCAACAGCACCCAATCAGGGCGAAATGGTTCAAGGGAAAAGGGTAGCGGCATCAATGCCATTACCAATGCAAAGAAAATACTCAATGCAATTAATAGCATTTGACGGTTAATCATCTCCCATCAACTCCTGCTGATTTAGCCATAACACCACTAATAATCGAATTCGGTCTAATTGAGCTATCGGCTCAGCAAATACTTGCGCAAAAGGTTGGCCTTCATCACGGGTAATTTCGGTGATCACCGCTACCGGATAGCCTTCAGGAAACGTGCCACCAAGGCCAGATGTAACCAATACATCGCCAATACGTACATCTAAACTGTGCGGCACATGTGACAGCTTCAATACGTTAATTTTACCTATACCTTCAACCACTGTTCGCACATCATTACGTAAAATACGCACAGGCGTAGCATGGGTGGTATCGGTAATTAATAACACCCGAGAGGTGGTTGAGCCCACTTTAGTCAACTGCCCCACTAAGCCCATATCATCAATCACCGCTTGGCTTTCACTTAAACCATCGGTGGTACCGCGATTTATCACCACTTGGTGGCTATAAGGATTTGAGTGAACAGAAAGCACTTGAGCAATAATTTTACGATTTGAATGTTTTGAAGACGAGCCCATTAATGCTCGTAGTTTTTGATTTTCTTTTGCTAAGAATTCATATTGTTGTATTTGTTCGCTCTGCAATACTTGCTTTTTTTTCAGTGCTTCATTCTCGGTAAGCAACTGCTCGCGGGTATGTAAGCTCTTAGCGCTAAAACTAAATACTTCGTAAGGCAGGTTGGCAACATAAATGAGCGGGCTAACTAAGGTATTCAAACTGGTGCGAATATTCTCACCACCTTGCGTGAACTTGTCTCCGAGGATCAATACGATACTCAAAAGCACTGCGACAAAAAGTCGCAGTTGCAGAGATACCGTTTTTTCAAACATTGATTTCATTAGTCGTAACTAAAAACGTCACCACCGTGCACATCAATCATCTCAAGCGCTTTACCGCCGCCACGAGCAACACAGGTAAGTGGATCATCAGCAACAACCACTGGAATACCTGTTTCTTCCATGAGTAGACGATCTAAATCTTTTAGTAATGCGCCACCGCCAGTTAATACCATGCCATGCGCTGAAATATCAGATGCCAGCTCAGGTGGTGATTGCTCAAGTGCAACCATAACAGCGCTTACAATCCCCATTAGCGGCTCTTGTAATGCTTCTAAAATTTCATGAGAGTTAAGTGTGAACGAACGTGGAACACCTTCTGCAAGGTTACGACCACGCACTTCGATTTCCACAGGATCATCTGTTTTGAATGCAGAGCCAATTTGGTGTTTAATATTCTCAGCCGTGGCTTCACCAATTAAGCTACCAAAGTTACGGCGTACATAATTAATAATGGCTTCATCAAACTTATCGCCACCAATACGTACTGATGATGAGTACACAACACCGTTAAGTGAAATAATAGCCACTTCAGTTGTACCGCCACCAATATCAACAACCATAGAACCCGTTGCTTCTGATACTGGTAAGCCAGCACCAATTGCAGCAGCCATAGGCTCTTCAATTAAGTATACTTCACGAGCGCCTGCACCCATTGCTGATTCGCGGATGGCACGCTTTTCAACTTGTGTAGCACCACAAGGTACACAAATAAGTACACGTGGGCTTGGTCGCATAAAGTTATTGTTGTGCACTTGTTTAATAAAGTGCTGTAACATTTTTTCGGTGACATAAAAATCAGCAATCACGCCATCTTTCATTGGGCGAATAGCTTTAATGTTACCTGGCGTACGCCCCAACATTTGTTTAGCCTCTGTACCTACAGAAGCAACGCTTTTAGGGCCACCAGCACGCTCTTGACGAATAGCAACAACAGAAGGTTCATTTAATACAATCCCTTCTTCTTTTACATAAATTAGTGTGTTAGCTGTACCTAAATCGATCGACAGATCGTTTGAAAAAATACCACGGAGTTTTTTAAACATGAGGCTGGATGACCTTTGAAATTCGTTCTTATTGTAGTTGCGCTTACTTTAACATTCTCAATGTAATGAGCAATGTAAAGCGCAACCGTCTTTGTAATCATTAAAAAGAGGAAGCGTATGCTTCCTCACTAAATATTATCGTTCGCTCATTAAGCGAAAGCCGATGTAATTAGCTCTAAAGTCTGGTGCTAAAACTAAACGCGTTGAGGCACGAGCAAGGCTAGGTGCAAAATTCCATGCGCCTCCGCGAACAACGGCATCTTTTTTATTCCCTGTGCTACTAGTCCATTCCCATACATTACCCACGGTATCGTATAAGCCAAATGCATTTGCTGAAAAAGACCCTACCGGTGCGGTGCGTTTGTTTGACCATTCGCTACCACACCAACCGCAGTTAGCTAAGTTTTTACCAATTTCGTTACCCCAAGGGTACTCAGTATCTGTGCCTGCACGCGCAGCATATTCCCACTCAACCTCAGTAGGTAGGCGATACGTTTGCGCAGTTTTATCAGAAAACCACTCTGCGTAAGCCGTGGCGTCATTTTTCGTCAAACATACCGCTGGAAACTCATTCGTTTGTTCAAACCCAGGAGCGCGCCAATTTAAGTTTGCTTCCCAAACGGGTTCGCCATTTAGGTAATAAGCGCAACCTTTGCCTTTTTCAGCCTCAGTCTTATATTGCGTTTCGTTTACAAACGCTTCAAAGGCGCCAACAGTCACTTCTTTGCTTTGCATTACAAACGATTCACTAATCGTTTTTTCAACAACCGGACGTTCATTTTCCAGTCCATTGCCGTTGATGTCGCCCATTTTGAATGTGCCAACAGGAATGATTACGGCCGACGAATCCACTGTTGGTGGCTGTGTATCAACTTCCATTCCTTTAGGGCAATCTGCTTGTATTATTTGCTCTCGCTTTTTAGTCGGTGCAGCAATCGACTCTGACTTTTTTTCTAACTTAGCAAAAAGTGTACGTGTCTTTTTTAAGTCAATACGCGCTTTATAAGGAACGTAACCCTCTTTGCGTATTTCTAATTTATGTAAACCACGAGGTAAATTTGTCACTAAACGAGTAGAACCTACACGAATGTCATTAATAAATACTTCATCGCCATGCACGTTAGAGCGCAAAGTTAACTGAACTAGTTGATCTTTCTTTTGTTCAGCGACCACTTTAGGCTTTTTATTAACTGTTTTTGCAACAACAGCGACCGCTTTATTATCCGCATTATCACTGAATGTTAACTGACTATCAGAAAAAGTAGCGCCGTAATTTGGCTGATAAGTATTTGCTAGCGGCGTACCATATTCTGAACAAAAACTGTTATTAACGCTTAATAAATGGCACAAACGGCTGCTGTTTACATCACCACGCATGGTAACGCTTAAATTTACATTGTAATTACCTTGGCCGCTAAACGCGCTGTTAATTACATGACTACTTAAAATCTGAACCTGTGCACCTGCCATGTCTCGCTTAGGCTCAACAAGGCGCTTTTCTGTTAGATTTTCAAATATTTGATCGATAAAACGTTTGGTTGCTTTTTTTAACCCCATTTGTTGAGCTCGTTGCTCACATGCTGCAAGGGTGTCAGTGCGCTTACAGTTAATATTATAGTCAACTTCAAGCGTTCCCTCGCGGGTAAACTCATTACGCAAACGCTCTACACGCGCTGAGGTGTATTGCACTTTTAAACTTTCAAGCGTGTTTTGTAGCGTATGCTTGTCTGCGCGAATTTGCTCAATATCTTTTAGATGGGATGCAATTGCCGCCAATTGCATTGAGATATCATTTTTATTTTGTTCTTGATCAACAACGGCTTTTTGATAACGCGATTGTGCCTGCGTAATATCAAGCGATGGATTATCAATTAAGCGTCGATACATGTCATTCATCGCATCCAACGCTTGATTTTTTTCTTTATCAAGCTGTGTTGAACGCGCTCTAAGCAGTTCAAGTTGGGTTTGAAGTTGATTTTCTTCTTGTAAATATTTATCGAGCATCGTTGTTGAACGAGTGTATTCTGTTTGTTTCGTATTAATCTCTGATTCAATTCTGTTTACAGTAGTTGTATCTTGTGCAAATACTGTGCTGGCAAAAAGGCTAGCAGAAATTAACAGAGATAAAGGAGCAATTCGCATATATTCCAGTCCCAAAAAAGCGGCAATTATTTGGTTATTATTATTTTTTATAATAAAACCTTATGCTATGTACTTGAAGCACAAAACACAAGCTTTGTTCATTTATTATCTCAGTTTACAACTATTATCCCGCTTCATGCCAGTAAATAACCGTTTCATTTGTACTAAATAGCTAATTTATTTAACAACATCGATATTTATTTGTTTTTTACGCACTTGAGATACCAATTTAGCAGCTAATTCCCTTTTTTTAGTTTGCTTAAGTAATAAAACCTGAGTCAAAATAACGCTATTACACAGCACATTCATCATGTAACTAATGAAAAAGAGTGATAATGCCAATACCATTCAGTATTAATGAACATAGTTATTTGCAACCAATTACCAACAAATTGTTAGCAGATAAAAAGATTACGCTAAGCATTAAGCGCGATGATTTATTGCATCCTGTTATCAGTGGTAATAAATGGCGAAAGCTCAAATACAATTTAGTTCGCATGCAACAACAGGGCAAAACAGAATTACTGACCTTTGGTGGTGCTTTTTCAAATCATATTCACGCGTGTGCTGCGGCGGGAAAGGAGTTTAACTTAGTAACCCACGCAATTGTGCGCGGTCCGGAGCTTGATCTAAATAATCCAACGCTAAGATTTGCAAAACAATGTGGCATGCAATTACATGTAGTGAATCGATTAGAGTACCGACAACGAAATGATAAAACATACTTAGCAGCATTGCAGGCCCGATTTCCCAATGCGTATATCCTGCCTGAAGGAGGCACTAACGAGTTTGCTATAGAGGGATGTAAAGAACTTGCACAAAGTTTACCTGAGCACGACTACTTAATCTGCCCTACAGGTAGTGGTGGAACCTTAGCGGGCTTAATAGAGGGCAGTTCAAGTAAAAGTACTGTATTAGGTATTGCTGTTTTAAAGCAAGCCGACTACCTGCGAGATGAAATACGGGCTCTTAGTCCTCGAGCAAAATCACAAAGTAATTGGCAGTTACTTACACAGTTTCACAATGGCGGATATGGTCGTTTTACCACTGAGCTATGGCAGTTTTGCCAGTATATGCAGCAGCAATATCAATTACCACTAGAACCTATTTACAGCGGTAAAATGATGTACGCACTTTGGCAACTCATAAACAATGATTACTTTGCCCCAGGCAGCAAAATTATTGCCATTCATACAGGGGGGCTACAAGGTTTAGATGGGCTAAAATATCGTGGACTTGTTTAACTTGTAAACAGAGCTAATGAAATGCAACTTGAGTGTAGTCGGGTAATAATCTAGAAAAATACCCCCCTTGTGCAGTGCTAACACCTATCACTTTTAAAAATTGTAGTTCCTGGTATGTTTCTACGCTCGAGGCCACCACTGGCAAACTTAATAATTTACTAATATGCACAATTCCCCTGACCGACTTCTGCTGTAAATAATTATGATCTATTCCATGAACAAGCTCAAAGGCCAAATTAAGCCCCGCTATTTGCTTATTATGGGTGAAATTAAAAATACTCTTACTACTTTTCACCTCATCAATAACGATATTAAAGTTGAGCGCTGTTATGGCCGAAAAAGCGACCTGCAATCGATCTTGGTAATTTAAAAAATCAGCTTCATTTATCAAAAACTGTAAAGTGTGCAGGCTTTTCAAGTCACTCGTATGTGCACTTAACCAACACCAAAACTCGCTATTAAACCAATTTTTAGGATGTAACTTAATACTAACAACGGACGATGACTTTTCTATTAGCAACAGCTTTTTAACTTGCATAACAACGGCCTGATCAAGCAATAGCGCCTCACCTTCGTTGTAAAACTGACTGATATAGTCTTGATTCAATAGTTTTTTATTTGCCTTATCGCTACTTTTAATTAAAACATGATGCTTAACAATAGTGCCACTATCCAACTCGTATACAGGTTGAAATAAAATCGCTAATTTTTGTTTTTCAACTCGCTGTGTAATTAGGTTTTCATCAGGCATTTGAAGGTGACTGCAATTGAGTGCCAATTGATGGTAATGCTTCACTCTACTTTGCATTGATAGTGTAAGTGACGATCTGGCGAGCTGATACACCATCACCTGATCAGCATTCGAGTAGTAAGTACACACACCTACTTTTATGCACTCTTTAGTCACTCTAGGAGCTAAAGTATCGGCTGCATTAAGCATGCATTGATGTAAGTATTTAGCGCAACTTTTTTTCTCAATCGCACTAACCCCTTTGAGAGTAAAAGCAAAATTACCCGCGGCTAACAATTTAACGGATATTGCAGCCGTATTGGTAAAGCCTTTTGCTAGTAATACTTTAAGAGTCGCTTGTAAGTCTGTGTTTGTATCAAAGTGGCATTCACATTGAATAAGCGCAAATATATTATAGCCAGCTGTTTTAAACTCCTTCGCTGCGACCTCTATTACCGGTTGTGGGGACTTTATTTTAGGCGTATGACACACCTTTTTATGGTCATCGTTTTGCTTTCGCTGTTTCGGCACTGAGCTATTTACAGTCGCTTTAAGCAATATAAAGTGCCTAGCAGCAAAAACAATAGTCAAAATAAATAAATTCATTATTATAAACAGGTGGTTATAAGCATACCAAGTGGGCCATGAATATAACAAAATTCCTTTAGAATTAGCGCTGAAATAATGCTTTTGCTGCTTTACATAACCAGAAACTTTATCTGGGGCGAGAGTAAAAGGTGTATTTGCCAAAAGCTGCTGCTTATTAACTAGCGGCTGCTGCAGTTGCTTGGCGAGTACTATCCCTGCTTGCTCATTTTGATATTGTAAAATTAAATTCAAACCACTATTAAAAATAACAAATAGCATAAAACACAGAGCGTAAAATAAGGCACTAGCGTAATTGGTAAACTGAAACTGACTGGCTTTCATAACCTACCCGCTCATTAAATAAGTTATTAAAGTGTTGTCTACTATTTGCAATTGCACAAGCCAATCATAAAAGTTTAGTAGCTGTTTTATTATTAATACTTAATGTTTATAAACATTATATTTAGTCATAAGTAATAGCTGCATCTTATCGGCACAGGTAGGAGGCTTGTTACAAATTAAACAGATTGACGTTGCTATGCTTTGTAAACCTTAAAACAATGTATAAATTTTTAATGAGAGCTATTCACTCATTTAAAGATAAGCGAAAGGTATGGTAAATAGCCTCAATAAAAAAGCCCTGATTACTCAGGGCTATTTTTTAAAACTTTTTAAACTAAAAAGTTGGAAATTAGAACGGAATATCGTCATCAAAGTCGATCGTTGGTTCCATAGGGTTTGATGCGCCACCTTGCGGTGCATTTTGTGGCTTAGGTGCAAACCCACCTTGCTGTTGCGGTGCATTGCTTTGCTGAGGTGCAAAACCACCTTGCTGCTGTGGTTGATACTGGTTATTTTGTTGTGGAGCCGGCTGCTGAGCAGGTGCAGATTGTTGCTGTGGAGCATAACTGCCTTGCTGACTATTTTGGCCTTGGTTATTTTGACCATAGCCACCGCTTTGCTGTCCGCCTTGGTTACCTTGATAGCCGCCACTTTGTTGACCACCTTGGTTACCTTGATAGCCACCACTTTGTTGGTCGCCACCACGTGCACCTAACATTTGCATTTGACCAGTAAAGCCATCAACAACAATTTCTGTGGTGTATTTCTCTTGGCCTTGTTGGTCAGTCCATTTACGAGTTTGAAGTTTACCTTCTACGTAAATTTGTGAACCCTTGCGGCAGTATTCACCTACAATTTCAGCTAATTTGCCAAAAAACACTACACGGTGCCACTCAGTTTTATCAACCATTTGGCCAGTGTTTTTATCTTTATAGCTGTCTGAAGTCGCTAAGGTAATATTTGCTACGCCATTACCATTAGGCATGTAACGAACTTCAGGATCTTGCCCTAAATTACCAACCAAAATTACTTTGTTCACACCGCGTGCCATGGAACCATCTCCTATAAACGTTAGATTAAACCAGCCACTCTTCGGGCTTGGTCTAGGTCAAATTCTTTATCATTAATCTTTAAGTAGCTTCGACTTTCATCGCGAACTACGGTTGCTTCTATTACGCCGGGTAAAGCAACTAACTGAGAAGCTAATGTTTGTGCCTGCTCTTCAGAATCTAATTGGGTCATTAAACTAATAACTTTGCTTTTCGGTGGGACTTGCATTTTCCACGCAATAATAAGCCATATTACCCCAACAAGTGCCGCCGCCGCAAACACAGCTTGCGTACTGGTGGTTTGTGCTACATACCCGCCCAACATACCGCCTAAAAAAGCGCCTAAGAACTGGCTAGATGAATATCCGCCCATAGCGGAGCCTTTTTGGCTTGCAGGCGCAATACGCGACACAAGAGCCGGCATAGTGGCTTCTAAAAAGTTAAAAGCAACAAAATATAACAGCATGCAAACTGCAATGCCAACAACGCTATTAGCCCACATAGACATACTTAACATACTGACTATTAAAACCATCACTGAACCAATAAAGGCTTGTTTTTCTTTCTCTTTTTTTATTGCCACTATCATTACTGGCACCATTAAGAAAAATGCTAAAAACAAAACAGGGATATAAAGCTGCCAATGGTTTTCAGCCACGAGTCCATCTTTAATTAATTGGCTCGGTAATACTACAAAAATAGTCGTCAATGTTAAATGCAGCAATAATACGCCTGCATTTAGACGCGCAAGCTGCGGGTGTTTAATTAGCTTTTTAATATCGCTAAAGCTGGCGAGTGTATCGCCTTTAGGCGCTTTATTTATTGCACTGGGTACTAGCATAGTAACAATAAAAATTCCTAATACAGCCAGTATAGCAGTTAACCAAAACACCCCTGCTATACCCCATGAAGCTGCCACTATTGGGCCAAGCAACATAGCGAAGGCAAAGCTCATACCTATGCTCATGCCAATCACCGCCATGACTTTTGGTCGTTGTTCGTCACGACTTAAATCTGATGCAAACGCTAATAATGCGCTGGCGATAGCGCCCATACCTTGCAAGGCACGCCCTACCGTTACCATTTGTATGGACTCGGCCAAAGCCGCAACTACTGAACCCAAGGCAAATACAAGTAAGCCACCTACAATCACTTTTTTACGGCCAATTTTATCGGACAGCCGTCCCATAGGTATTTGTAATACGGCCTGCGTTAAACCATACGCACCAATTGCAAAACCTATCCATAAAGGTGAAAAGCCTTCAAGCGATTGACCATAAATAGCTAAAACAGGCATCAGCATAAACAAGCCGAGCATTCTAAATGCAAACACACTCGCTAACGATACGGCGGCGCGTTTCTCTCGTGAATTAAGTGAAGATGCGGTCATTATTTGCGTGATCTTACTGTGTGAAAAAATTAGGCAAGGATTCTATCACAAGCTTGGCAATAATTAATCGTCTATAACTAAGGATTTTTTCAATGATCAAGGATTAATATTGCAGCGTATTATGCGATACTGAACAAATAATTTTGGCAATAAACGAGATAGCATGGAAAACATTGAAGTCCGAGGCGCCCGCACGCACAATTTAAAAGACATCAGCCTAACCATCCCACGTGATAAACTAATTGTTATCACTGGCTTATCTGGTTCAGGAAAGTCATCGCTTGCATTTGATACGCTGTATGCAGAAGGGCAACGCCGGTATGTTGAATCACTCTCTGCTTATGCAAGGCAGTTTTTGTCATTAATGGAAAAACCCGACGTAGATCATATTGAAGGCCTTTCCCCTGCTATTTCCATTGAACAAAAATCAACCTCGCATAATCCCCGTTCAACCGTGGGAACCATAACTGAAATCTACGATTACTTGCGTTTAATGTTTGCACGGGTTGGCGAACCTCGTTGTCCAACTCATGATTTACCGCTTGCAGCGCAAACAATTAGCCAAATGGTCGATACTGCATTAGCGCTGCCTGAAGGCACTAAGTTAATGCTACTTGCCCCTGTTGTTAAAGACCGTAAAGGTGAGCATGTAAAACTATTAGAACAACTTGCCAGTCAAGGTTACATTCGTGCTCGTATAGATGGTGAAGTATGCGACTTATCCGATCCACCACCGCTAGATTTACATAAAAAGCATACTATTGAAGTCGTGGTTGATCGCTTTAAGGTCAAAGACGGCCAACAGCAACGTCTTGCAGAGTCTTTTGAAACGGCACTTGAAATGTCAGGCGGCGTTGCCAACATTGCTTTTATGGACGATAGCAGTGCTGAAGAAATGCTGTTTTCAGCAAATTTCGCCTGCCCAACCTGTGGCTATGCAATGACCGAACTTGAACCGCGTTTATTTTCGTTCAATAACCCTGCAGGAGCTTGTCAAAGCTGTGATGGTTTAGGCGTAAGACAATACTTTGACCCGAATCGCGTGGTTCATAACCCTGAAATAAGCTTAGCCGGCGGCGCAATTAAAGGCTGGGATAAACGCAGTTTTTACTATTATCAAATGTTGCAAGCGGTTGCACAACATTACGAGTTTGATTTAGATGTTCCTTATCAAGAGCTTGCAAAAGAACATAAAAAAATTATTTTAGATGGCTCTGGCGATACTAAAATTGCATTTAATTACCGTAATGACCGCGGTGATTTAATTACACGTAATCATGTATTTGAAGGCGTGTTAAACAATATGAACCGCCGCTACCGTGAAACTGAGTCAAACTCAGTGCGTGAAGAACTAGCCAAATATCAAACCAGCCAAGCCTGCCCTAGTTGTAAAGGCTCACGTTTGCGCCAAGAAGCACGCAATGTATTTATTGGTCAAACTAACTTGCCAACCATTACGCATATGAGTATTGGTGAGGCGATGAGCTTTTTTGAAGGTTTGCATTTAACTGGGCAAAAAGGCCAAATCGCCGAAAAAATTCTAAAAGAAATTCGCGACCGGTTATCGTTCTTAATAAATGTAGGCCTAAATTACTTATCACTTGAGCGCAGCGCCGACACACTTTCTGGAGGCGAAGCACAACGTATTCGTTTAGCGAGTCAAATTGGTGCTGGGTTAGTGGGTGTTATGTATGTACTGGATGAACCTTCAATTGGTTTGCACCAACGTGATAACGACCGTTTATTAAAAACTTTAGTTCATTTACGCGATTTGGGTAACACCGTTATTGTTGTAGAACACGATGAAGACGCCATTCGTGCCGCTGATCATATTATTGATATTGGCCCAGGTGCTGGCGTACATGGCGGCCATGTTATTGCTCAAGGTACACGCGATGATATTTTAGCAAGCAAAGACTCGGTTACCGGCCAGTTTTTATCCGGCGTGCGTAAAATAGAAGTACCTAAAGAGCGCCATGCTACTAACGATAAATGGTTAGAACTGTTTGGTGCTACTGGTAATAACTTAAAAAATGTTGATTTAAAAATACCTTTTGGCTTAATGACCTGTATTACCGGTGTATCTGGTTCGGGCAAATCTACACTCATTAACGATACCTTGTTTAAACTTGCCCACACTGAACTCAACGGTGCAACTACTGCAGAAGCAGCTCCTTATGGGTCAATTGCAGGACTTGAGCACTTTGATAAAGTAATTGATATTGACCAAAGTCCTATTGGCCGCACACCGCGTTCAAACCCTGCCACTTATACTGGTATTTTCACTGGTATTCGTGAGCTATTTGCAGGTACTCAAGAAGCCCGTTCACGTGGTTACAAAGTAGGTCGCTTTAGCTTTAATGTTAAAGGTGGGCGTTGTGAGGCATGCCAAGGTGATGGCGTTATTAAAGTAGAAATGCACTTCTTACCAGACGTATATGTACCGTGTGATGTGTGTAAGGGTAAACGTTATAATCGCGAAACCTTAGAAGTACAATATAAAGGCAAAAACATCAACCAAGTGCTCGACATGACCGTTGAAGATGCCCATGACTACTTTGATAAAATACCGGCTATAGCACGTAAACTTAAAACCCTAATGGATGTTGGACTTTCTTATATCCGTTTAGGCCAAGCCGCTACAACACTTTCGGGTGGTGAAGCACAGCGAATTAAGTTAGCACGTGAGCTTTCTAAGCGTGATACTGGAAAAACCTTGTACATTCTTGATGAGCCAACCACGGGGCTCCATTTTGCTGATATTGAACAGTTATTAGTAGTACTGCATCGCCTACGCGACCATGGCAATACCATTGTAGTAATTGAGCACAACTTAGATGTAATCAAAACAGCCGACTGGATCGTTGATTTAGGCCCTGAAGGAGGTGCTGGCGGCGGTGAAATACTGATTGCAGGTACACCAGAAGAAGTAGCTGAATGTCAGCGCTCACATACTGGGCACTACTTAAAACCGCTATTAAATAAATAGCGGTAATACACGTTAAGGAAAGCCCGTGTTAAGGTATTTAAAAATTGCAAAATGGCGTGCTAAAAAGAGGCTCCATAAGCTATTAAAATGTATAAAGACGCATAAGATGTCTATAAATAACCACATAAAGCCGATATGGTTTAAGCTTAGTACCGCACAAAAGCTTTATTTAACTGCACTTATAGCTTTAATTTTTTTTCAATCTGGATCTTTGTGTGCGCTTTTAACAATGAGCGCCTTGGTCATTGAATTTTGGCCAAAGTTTATTAAACTTTGGCACTCTTTGGCTGGTAAAGCTTTAATTCTTCTTTTTTATGCGACGATTGCTAACTTCGTGTTGGCTAGCGCGAGTAGTATCGTAAATGAAGTGGCATTAGTTTCTGCTGCAGATTTTAACTACACTCACAACTTCGCTACTTTGCTTTACTTACCTCCTTCGGCGCTATTGATTACAGTAATAACTTTACTTCTATTACAGTTAGTTTTACCCTTGTATATCATTGCATTGCTATTAATAAAGCCATTTGGCTCAAAGCAAGTTAAGTTCATCAGTCAAAGCTATTCCCCACTGTTAACCGCTGTAGTAAGATTTTTTTTAACGATTTTTGTATTTATTAATTTAGCTGCTTTAGCTGAAGGTATCAGTACTGACGCACTTATAGAGAAGTTACAAAACCTTGGCTCTAACAGCTCTATTGAAACGGCATCGACTAAAAATCAAAAGCTGGCACCTAAAACAAATTCAGGGCCCAATGCCAAATTCAACGCTCAATTAGACAAAAAAGAGAGTGACTCTACACCAGTATCATCAATTAAAGCTAAGAGTTATTTTGAATTGAGCAAATGGCTAATCGCAGAGTTTGCTTTCAACTTTGAAGCTAATACCCACTCTAGATGTAAGAAAGCAGTAAGTAGTAAAGTGATAGAGCTCAATGATTATGAAATTGTTGAAATAACGCCTGATCAAAGTATGCCTTATGGCTATCAATTCATAGTTAGAGCGTGTGAATCTGCCGGTATTTCTGCTATAAAACATTAAAATAAAATGCCGCTAAATTAGCGGCATTTTTGCAGATATAAAAAACAGGCTTATGGGCGTGGAATAAATCCAACCGCATCATAAACTGCTTTTAATGTTTTCTCAGCACGGGCACTAGCTTTCTCGGCCCCCATTTTCATGATGTTATTTAATAATGTTTGGTCTTCACGTATTTCTTTAAAGCGAGCCTGAATTGGCTCTATCATGCTCACGACAGCTGCTGCGGTGTCTTTTTTCAAGTGGCCATACATTTTATCTTCGTATTCAGGTACTAAATCTTCGATTGGACGCTTAGTTGCAACACTTAATAACGTAAGTAAGTTAGAAACGCCTGGTTTTTCACTTCGATCAAAGTAAATGCGTGCTTGCTCGTCTGAATCAGTAACCGCTTTTTTAAGCTTTTTCTCAATCTTTTTAGGCTCGTCTAACATCATAATAAAGCCATTTGGGTTTTCATCAGACTTAGACATTTTTTTCAGTGGATCTTGTAGGCTCATTACTCGCGCACCAAACTCAGGAATATAAGGTTCTGGCAGCGTAAAAATCTCGCCGTATACATTGTTAAAACGATTAGCAATATCACGCGTTAACTCAAGGTGCTGCTTTTGATCTTCGCCAACAGGCACTTTATCTGCTTGGTATAGTAAAATATCAGCCGCTTGCAAAGCTGGGTAAGCAAATAACCCAACATTAATATTATTAGCATGCGTTGCCGACTTATCTTTAAACTGGGTCATGCGATTAAGCTCACCCATTTGCGCATAACAGTTTAATACCCAACCAAGTTGTGCATGCTCAGGTACCTGAGATTGAACAAATAATGCCGCTTTTTCTGGGTTAATGCCACACGCCGTATATAAAGCAACGCCATCGAGTACACGACCACGCAATAACTCAGGGTCTTGGCGTACGGTAATTGCATGCAAGTCTGCAAGCATAAAGTAGCTATCATATTCTTCCTGTAGCTTAACCCACTGGTTAATAGCGCCAACATAGTTGCCTATTGTCATACCACCGGTTGGCTGCATGCCACTTAATACTACTGGTTTACTCATGATTTTCCTTTATTTTTACTTAATTAAAAATGCTTAACGCTGCGTTAGTGTCGGTATTATAGCTAAGAAGTTATCGCATAGGTACTGCGGATTATAATCCCCTAGCTGATCTCCTTGATGATACCCGTATGTAAGGGCTATCACATCAATATTAGCGGCTTGAGCTGCGAGTATGTCACTCTTTGAATCACCAATCATAATCGCTTTATCAGGCGAAATATTTAATGCATCGCAAGCAAATAATAGCGGCTCAGGTGACGGTTTTTTTGCCATGTCGTCGCCACACACTATTACCTCAAAATGACTGCGAATAGCGAGCTTATCCAAAAGCATTTCAGTAAAGCGGCGTGCTTTATTAGTAATAAGTGCTTTAGGCATACCACTGAGAGCAGCAAGACCCGTTTCAACATGCTGATATAACACGCTGTACTCACCGACCTGCTCACTGTAATGTTGATAAAACAGGTTGATAGCTCGTTCGCTTAATACTTCGTCAAGGTGCTCACTAATTTGCATATCGCCGCAAAGAGCTCTTTTAACTAACACCTCAATACCATTACCTACCCAGCTTTCAACTAATCGCTGACTGACTATGGGAAACGCTAAATCGCTTAGCGTTAGATTTAAGGCCATATATAAGTCATACACGCTATCAACTAGCGTGCCATCTAGGTCAAATAGTGCCGCATCATATTTCATTATTTAATACTTTCTAATTGTTGGCGCATTTCATCAATTACGCTTTTATAGTCAGGCTGATTAAAAATAGCAGAGCCTGCAACAAACATATCAGCGCCCGCCTCAGCCGCAGCTGCTATATTCTCTACCTTAATACCGCCATCAACTTCTAAACGAATATCACGCCCAGAATCAATAATGCGTTGCTTTGCCTCTCGCAGTTTCTCAAGTGTTTGTGGAATAAAGCTTTGCCCACCAAACCCAGGATTCACCGACATTAATAAAATAACGTCTATTTTATCCATTACGTGATCGAGGTAACTTAAACTCGTTGCAGGGTTAAAAACTAGACCTGCCTGGCAGCCTTGATATTTTATCAACTGCAAAGTACGGTCAATATGCTCACTGGCTTCTGGATGAAAGGTAATAATTGACGCACCCGCCTCGGCAAATTGTGGGATTAAACTATCTACCGGTTTTACCATTAGGTGAACATCAATCGGGGCTTTAATACCGTAGTCGCGAAGTGCTTTACACACCATTGGACCTATTGTTAAGTTAGGTACGTAATGGTTATCCATTACATCAAAATGGACAACATCAGCCCCTGCAGCTAAAACTTTGTCGACATCTTCGCCAAGGCGTGCAAAATCTGCAGATAAAATTGAGGGCGCTATTAAGTATTTTTGTTCACAATTTAGCATTGCTAATCCATTAATGAAGAATTTATGGCGTTAATGTAACTTAATTAACGATGTTACCCAAGTAGCGCCTTTAAAAATAGCGCTATATTAGCAACGCTAGTCACTAACTTTTATTTACCGTAACAACAACTAATTGCGCGAACTAAGAAAAATAAAATACGCTTATAAACAAATTCCGAGATATGATTAGCTATAAATATAGCTAAAAATAAAGTGTATTATTTAAGCAGGTTTTGTTATGCTGCGCGCAGAACTAAATTATTAGGTTTATATTATGCGTGCTTTTAAAATTGGATTATTAATCACGTCGGTAAGTGTCATTATTGGAGCGGCGTCGCTTTCTTCAAATACTGAGCAAGAATTAAGCTCAGCCAACACTTGTCTTCATAAAGAACAAACTAGCGCTATTAATCATAGCGTGAACCGTTGTATTCAAATTGAAGAAGATTCCTCTTGGGCTTCTTGGTTAACCGGCGATAGCCGCAGTGCTCAGTTTCATTACCTAGATTTGCTAGAGTTATTAACGGGTACTGATGACAAGCACAAACCCTCTTCTATAAAACCATTATTTTAATTAATGCAGCATTTTTTTAGCGCTTTACAAAGTGTACTAGCTGCATTTTTTGGTGTGCAATCTGAAGATAAACGTCAAACAGACTTTAAACACCACTCTCCTATCACATTAATAGCCATTGCCGTGGTACTTTTTGTATTATTTGTGCTGGCTATTTATGCAACCGTGACTTCGGTGCTAAGTACATAGCCATTAGCTCATCTACTTTATTTCGTGAACCGCCTTTTGGACTGATCGTGCGCTTAACCTGAATTTTATCCAAAGAAGCTTGACTGTAAATTTTGCGTGTCCATACCGTATCGTGATTTGAAATAAGGACTGGCGTGTTATTCTCAAATGCCGCTTGTTCAGCCAAATTAGCTAAATTAGCCTGATCGTCTAAGTTAAATCCGCCTTTAGCATACGAGGTAAACGATGCTGTTTTACTTAATGGCACATAAGGAGGATCGCAATATATCACCGCATTTTTAGGCACCAGTTTAAACACATCATCGTAGCCTAGGCAGGTAAATGTAGCCTGTTGCGCTTTGCTAGCAAAAAAGTACATTTCTTTTTCAGGAAAATAAGGCTTTTTATATTTACCAAAAGGCACATTAAAAATGCCCTTTAAGTTATAGCGGCATAACCCGTTATAACCATGACGGTTCATATATAAAAATAAGATGGCTCGTTCATATACATCGCTACTTTGATTAAACTGCACACGATAATCATAATATGCATCTGAGTGGTTGTTTAAATCAACAAACAATTTTTTGGCATCACTAATAAACTCATCAGGCGAACGCTTGAGCTCTTTATATAAATTGATTAAATCAGCATTAATATCGTTAAGTACATAGTGTTTAAAATTGCTGTTTAAAAACACTGAGCCCGCACCAACAAAAGGTTCAACCAAGGTATCAGCATTCTTACTTGCTTGATTTAGTCGCGCGTTAATATCTTCAACGAGGCTGTATTTTCCGCCAGCCCATTTAAGGAAGGCTCTACTCTTTTGCTGCATTGGCTCTTTACTTCAATTCGGTGTTGCGCGATTTTACACTAAAGTTACTGAGTTTACTGATCAACTCGTGCAATTTCTTGTTTTATTTTACTAATTTTTTTATAGAAAGGTTTATTTTTTCTAACCTCAGCAGGAAGTGCTTGCAGTGCTTGTTTTGCTTCATTTAAGTTAGCAAAGCTGCCTGTAGTTACCACCCACCACATTTTACCATTTCGTTTAGTTTGGTAGGTATCAGCGATATTTTCTAGCTTATGTTTAACAATAAACTCATTACCTACCTGCTGCTGAGTTACCGCTAAGAGCTGAATAACAAAATTATCTTCAGGTTGTTGTAAGTACCAATTACTGGGTATTTTTACTATTGGGTTTTGCGACTTTGTTTGTTCAGGTTTAGTAATAGGTTTTTCTTCAACGGGTTTTGATGCCGGCTTTTCCTGTTCAACAACGCTCGTTGCTTGCGTTAAGCTGCCGACTATCGCTGGAACATTATTAATGGTGTTGTCTTGAGTGGGCTTTTGAATGACAGCTGCTGGCGGCTCAATAGTTTTAGGCGCTATGAACTGCTGTGGTTTATTTTCAATTGCTTGTTCAGTTGTAATAGCGGTTGATAGCACTTGCTCATCAATTTGGCGATTGGCACTTTCCCACCACTGGGTCATATCAGCTTTGTACACAAGACCAATGATCAACAACATAATTATTAGTAATAGTGTTAGCAGCTGTAAGCGCCAAGAAACCTTATCTTTAACTACAATATCAGCAACCTGCTCGCTAGGCTGCCAGGCTAATAACAAACTCGGATTACCTTGAGCTTCAACTAAAAAGGTTTGAAAGACAGGATCTTCATCATAAGGTAAGCTCGTAAAATACCATCCCATGAGCTGCTTACTTTCAACTATATTTAATGGCTCTAAATGAATATTAACTGCATCTTTGAATGCTAATTTAGACTGTGATGCAATCATAACATACAACACATTAGGCGCATTTTTTGATAACAGCTCAAGCTCTGCAATGAGTTCTTCAGATAGGTGCCTACCGCCATCAATCACCCATAAACACGCGCCACATTGTTGTTGTTGCGCTAATTGATAATAGTTTTGCGATAAGCTTAGATTGTGGTCAATTAAAGGGGCATTAAAGCTTTGTTCTAATAACTGAGTCATTAATTGCACATCAGTCATCTGTGCACCAACTTGCACAAACGCTTTATTAAAATCGTTATATTTATCAGTAATGAAGGTTTCAAGCAAATAGCTTTTACCTAGACCAGAGGTACCCAATAAAACAATTAGGTTTTGACCATATTCAAATTGCAATGCGATTCTATCCACCAAAGCCGCACGGCTTGGTAAAATTTGTGACTGCATTTATTGCTCGATCAATGCTCTAACTTGATCATCAGATACATTATCAACTAATGCACACTGACCAAATTCGGTGGGTAAAATAAATCGGATAGTCCCCTTTTTATTCTTTTTATCTTTGCGCATATGCAGTAAAAATTGTTCACTGGTCATATTGCTAGGGATTTCGATTGGTAATTTATACGCTGCTATTAGTGTGGTAATACGCTCTACATCTTGCAGTGTTAAGTCGTTACGAGTATGAGCAAGTTTGGCAGCAAGCACCATACCTGTAGCTACGGCTTCACCATGCAGCCACACCCCATAACCCATTTGTGCTTCTATAGCATGGGCAAACGTGTGCCCTAAATTCAATAGCGCACGCAGGCCCTGCTCTTTCTCATCTTGTGCAACGATGAGCGCTTTAATTTCACAGCATCTGAAAATAACATGCTGTAAACAGGCTTCATCTAACTGTTGTAATTGAATGATATTTTGCTCTAAATAAGCAAACAACTCAGTATCGTAAATGAGGCCGTACTTAATAACTTCAGCCATGCCAGCAGCAAATTCACGGGTAGGTAAAGTATGTAACGAACGCGTATCTATAAACACAGCTTGGGGTTGGTAAAAAGCCCCTATCATATTTTTACCCAGCGGGTGATTAACTGCTGTTTTACCACCCACTGAAGAATCAACTTGAGATAATAAAGTGGTTGGTATTTGGATAAAAGGCACACCACGCTGATAACAAGCAGCAACAAAACCAGTTAAATCACCAACTACGCCACCACCTAATGCAATTAAACAGGTGTCACGTCCGCAGTTATTTTCAAGTAAGAATGCTGATATTTTTTCAAACCAAGTGAGTGATTTATATTGCTCACCATCTGGAATAATAAAATGAAGTGGATTTTGCTGTGCTAATGAATTAAGCAACTGCTGAAGATAGAGCGGTGCAATAGTGTCATTAGTAATGATGATAGGCCGACAATCACCAATATGGTGTATTAGACGGCCTGTATCTTGAAGTGCAGATTGACCAATATAAATAGGATAACTTCGCTCGTCTAAATTAACAGTTAATTCAAGCATGCTGGGTTAGTCCTTTTTAATACTGGCTTTTAAAAATCCAATTTCTCGATTATTTGGTTAGCAACAACTTTCGCGCTCTGCTCATCAGTGCGTACAACAAAATCAGCTACTTCTTTATATAATGGTTCACGCTCTTCTGCTAAGCGCTCAAGTACATCACGAGGTGCTTCTTCTGTTTGCAGTAATGGGCGACGCTTGTCGCGTTGCGTACGTGCAACTTGCTTTTCAATCGGTGTCTCTAGGTATACTACAATACCGCGAGCCGAAAGCTTGTTTCGAACTTCTTTACTCATTACTGAGCCACCACCCGTAGCAAGAACAATACCTTGCATCTCGGTTAAGTCGCCAATAACAGATTCTTCACGAAGTCTAAAGCCTTCTTCACCTTCAAGATCGAATACCCAGGCAATATCTGCGCCCGTGCGACGTTCGATTTCTTGATCAGAATCAACAAATTCAAGGTGTAATTGGTCAGCGATGTGACGACCAATCGTGCTTTTGCCAGCCCCCATGGGGCCAACTAGAAATATATTACGTTTCTCAGCCATATCTTTTAGTACAAACGAACTCTAAAATTTGAAATAAAACCCCGCCTAACGACCTGGCCCCAAAATTAAGAAAGGGATTATCTCAGTAATCGGTCGGGTATTTCAAGTCAATTAGGATAAAAAGCCATATAACGAGCAATTAAACTAAATAATTACCCATTGGTTAACAAAAAAACACCTTATTATAGGCAAGTTTATCTTCTAGGGTTAAAATTTATGCAACTTAAGGTTACTACGTGTTACTTCGTAAACGCTTTTGTATGGTAATTTTCACAAAAAACTCAGTTACAAACAACATAAACGCAGCCTTAAAATGCATCCGCAGTACAGTACATAAAAAACTATATACTGCCTAATTGTACATTTACAGGGAGTGTTCACACCAAGATAACTAAATGACATGCCAATACCGTCTGGTTTGTTGTGCAACCTAGATAGTTTGAATAACCTGAGCCCTGAATAGTAATCTATCTCAAGCAGAGCTCAGGTTAGGTAATTAGTCTATTTGGATTTTAGGTGTGACAAAAATCAGCAGTTCGCGCTTTTCATTAAACTCGCTTGTGCTTTTAAATAGTCTTCCTACATAAGGAAGGTCGCCCAATAAAGGTACTTTTTTGGTCGAATTAATAATTTGCTGTTGGAAAATACCACCCAACACTACCGTTTGTCCATTCTCAACGAGAACTTGAGTCTCAATTTGTTGCGTATCAATGGCAACTGCAGGGCCAGTTCCTGTTTGAACGGTATCTCCACGGGTATCTTGAGTAATTATTAAGTTTAAAATAACTTTGTTGTCTGGCGTGATGTGAGGTGTCACTTCTAGACTCAACACTGCTTTTTTAAAGCTCACGGTTGTTGCACCACTTGAAGCAGATTCCACATAGGGGATCTCAGTACCTTGCTCTATACGCGCTTTTTGCTGGTTGGCAGCAGTGATACGCGGACTCGCAATAATTTCACCCTTATTTTCTTCTTCGAGCGCAGTTAACTCTAAATCAATCAATGTTCCATTTGCTAGTTTGGCTATATGCATACCAATACTTGCCGATGGATTCGCTACCGGTAAATTAACGTTAAGTCGATCTGAAAGGCTAGGAATAATGCCGTTAGAAATCGTTTCAGCCCCTTCTAAGGTACCCGAAATACCATCAGAACCTTGTTGATCACTGAACCCCCAACGAACCCCTAAGTCTTCTGTTACGTTGTCACGCACGGTTACCATTCGCGCTTCAATGACCACTTGTTTGACTGGGATGTCTAAGGTTTCGACCATTCGGCGAACACTTTCAATACTTTTTGCAGTGTCTTTCATTAATAACGTATTGGTACGTTGATCAACAGAAACACTACCTCGAGCTGTAATAATGCTATTGGTGTCTGTTTTTAATAAGTCGGCAAAATCTTCTGCTTTTGCGTAATTTAAACGGATATATTCACTGTAGAGTGGCTCTAAATCCTCAACTTGTTGCTTAGCTTTTAACTCTTTCGCTTCACGGGCAGCAAGTTCTTCAGATGGCGCTACCATTAAAATAGAGCCATCCATACGTTTGTCTAAGCCTTTTATTCTTAGCACTACGTCTAACGCTTGGTCCCATGGAACGCCATCTAAACGAAGGGTAATGTTACCTGTTACAGAGTCACTGGTTACCAAGTTAAAGTCATTGTAGCCTGCAATAATCTGCAACACGGAGCGAACAGGGATGTCTTGAAAGTTAAGCGTCATAGGGCGACCTAAGTATTCTTTCCCCCCATCTAAGAATGCATTTTGAGTCTCATCTTTCTCAACCGTTAAGGTAAAAATATTTTCAATTTGCTGATACGTGTAAGCAAAAGCAGTATTAGGTTCAATCACAATACGTGTAAGGTTATCTTCCTTAAATGTTTCAATACTGCTCACGACAGTACCAAAATCAAGAACATCTAATTCATACAATAAGTCATCTAAAATATCGGTATGATGAAACTCTGCAATTATCTTCCCACCACTTTCATGAACCTCAATAGCCGCCTGAGTATCTTGCAGATAAACAAGCACTTTAGCCTCACCTTTTTCACCACGGCGAAAATCAATAGCTTGAATGCCATTAATATAACTAGAGGTATAAGCAGGTTCATCTTCACTGGTTGTTACTATTTGTTCTGTCAGTGGGTTATCAGATATTCTTATTGAAACTAAGTTGTTGTTAACCTCAGTCTCATAAATTTTTAATCGCTCTAGGTTAATGGTTACCTTTAAACCCGCACTGGTCATCATGCTACTGATGTTACTTATTCCTGCTTGGTTAATCGCAATATTTGCCAACCCTTCATCTAGCTCAACTGCATTAAATAAAAGCTCTATACGTGCCGGACTATTAAAAACTTGTACATCAGGTTGCTGCTGTAATTCTTCATCAAAGACCAGTTGTAACTCGGTTTCACCTTTAAGTAATGGGTTATATCGGACGTCATAGAGTAAAGGGGCTGCACTAACCGTTTTAGTCATGAGTAATAAAAATACAAATAACAAAATCGTTAAAATACGGTGGTGTGAACACTCATCTATGTGCATATAGGAAATACCATTTTTCTTATTAACTTGCGCCATTGGTTGCCGCCTCTAACATTTCTAATTTGGTCAAACGTTCTTTCCAACAACCTGACCCATCAGGGATTAATTCTACTAATTCAATATAGTCACTATTAACACTGCTTACTTTTCCGTCATAGGTGCCCAAATAGCTCCCTATAGATACTCGATGTAAGGTGTTATCAGCAGCTGTAATGAGCGCCCATGTTTTACCGTTCGATCCTATTGTGCCCTTCATTGCTAAATTATCTAATGGGTACTTTTCCAGAGGCTGACGAACACGTTCTGGATCTGGGTGAAGACAGTTTTTAACTTGTGTAAGCTTATTTTGTATAATTTCTGGTTCTGGTGCTACAAAAGGGCTACGTAAATCTTTGGCGTTATATGCAAAGTGTTCAAACTTAACCAACTCAGGTATGTTTTCGACACGTGCAGTGGTGTTTGCCTTAACCTGGTCAATAAATTCTTTTTGCTCAGATGTATCTTCGTTACAGCCACTGAGCAACAATATTGCGGTAGTTAAAAAGAGAAGTTGCTTCATCATCTCACCCCCTCTTCATAACGATAAGTTTTTGCTACTACACTAAATGTTAGCTGCTTTTCGCCAGATGATAAAATAGAAAAGTCATGTAAACTTACAATTCTTGGCAACTGAGCAACTTTTCCTACAAATTCACCAAACTCATGATAAGTGCCTACCACTTCAATTTTAATGGGTAGCTCGGTATAAAACTCTTTTTCAACTTCTGGTAACCAACCAATTTTTAAAAATGTTAAACCACTGGTTGTACCCACATAAGAAAGATCGTCTAATAATCCTGGCGTCTCGTTTGATGTAGGTAGGCGCTTTAATAGCTGAGAAAATTTGTCTTCCATCTCAATCATTTGTTCACGATAAATATCAAGCTTACTGGCAACTGCATATTTAGTTCGGTAGGTTGTGCGTAATTCTATCTCTTTGGCTACCGCATTGTGGTAGCTGTCAATTTCATCCGACACAAATAAACTATAGCTAAAAAACAAGACTAAACAAGCAATTATAGTAGCACACATTGTTTTTACAATAACTGGCCACTCGCCTATATTATCTAGCTCTATTTCATTCCAATCTATCTCTGTAAACGATTTAAGATTAAGGTTCATTACGCACCTCACCTATTTGGCCAAATGGCTTTACGTAAAATTCCATATTAAAATCGCTGAGCAAACGAGAGGATTGGTCGCCTGCAACAATACCTTGCATAATTGGGCGTTCTAATAGGTAAGAACTTTGCACCTGCCTGAGCATAGTAGATAAGCGGTTGTTAGATTCGCTCTTTCCTAATACATGAATTTGACTGCCCTTGCGCTCAAGCTTGGTCAAATAAACACCAGCAGGTACTATTTTAGCCACTTCATCCATTATTTGCGTACCTAAGTTACGACTGCTTTGTAACTCTTCAATTAATCGCATACGTTGTTGTAGGTTTTCTTTTTTCTTGTCTAAATCACGTATATCGCGGATTTTTTGATCGAGCATTGTAATTTCTGAGCTAAGGTAATTATTTTTTAGCATTTGCCCTTCTTTGAGGCCGCTATAAAATGCACTCAGCGCATACATAGTCACAAAGCAAACAATAACGACTGCCATCAGCAGTGTTATAAATTTCTTTTTAGACTGCTCACGCTGTAATTCACGCCAAGGTAATAGATTTATATGTGGCATGATGAAAAACTCCTCAACGCCAGGCCAGTCGCAATTGCAAATTGAGTGCGGTGACGCTGTATTATATTACGATCAACTCTAGGTGATATTTCTATTTTATCAAATGGTTCTACAACAACCGTATGTATCCCTAATTCTTCAATTAACAGTCTATCAATGCCTTTGATCATGGCTGAGCCGCCCGTCAGTACAATATAATCTAACTGCTCTTTACCTGTTGTGGTTAAAAACATTTGCACAGCACGACGAACTTGCTGTAATAACGAGGTTTGAAAAGGTGCTAACACTTCAAATGTGTAATTAGGCGGTAAATCACCCGTTGTTTTACCAATTTCGGCCTCATCAAAACCTTTATTATAGTAAGCAACAATACTGTTTGTGTATTGGTCGCCGCCAAATACTTGGTCACGGGTATAAATTGTTTCACCTGATTGCACCACACTCACTGATGTGAGCACAGCACCAATATCGACCACTGCCACCGTTTTATCAAACGCATCTGATGGAAGTTGTTGATAATAGACATCCATAGCCCGGCTTAGCGCATAACTTTCAACATCGACAACTTTTGCCGTTAAGTTTGCAGCGCTTAGCGCGCCTACTCTCGCTTCCACACTTTCCGTTCTCGCTGCAGAGAGTAAGACATTAATTTTGCTCGGATCGGCGCTGTTAGTTGAGAGTTTTTCGAAATCAAGACTAACTTCATCTAACGGATAGGGGATCAAGCTGTCGGCTTCAATTTCAATCTGTGACTCTAATTCAGCGTCGCTTAAGGAAACATCCATGAAAATAACTTTGGTAATCACTGTTTGCCCTGAAACAGCAACAGCAGCAAATTTGAGTGACTTTGGTAACTTTCGTTTTAACTTGGTTATCACATTGCCAATTGCTTCAATATCTTGAATGTTACGCTCGCTCATAGCGCCTTTTGGCATAGGTTCAATTGCAAGTGCTTCTAGTCGAAGCCCAGTTTCTGTTTCACTTAAAAGCACGGCCTTGATAGAGTGCGATCCTATATCAATACCCACCATCATAGGCGATGGTTTTTTTATTAATTGACTTAGCATGTTTGCAACTTTGCCTTTGTTTTAATAATAAACAAGTTATAATTTATATCTTAAAAAATATTATTCAATTTTTAATCAATATATACTAGCAGTCTCAACCTGTAATTGGGAGTCCGTTTAGGGAAATATCAGTGATTTTATTAAAAAGAACTTTACAATTTTTGATCATTTGTGCATTACTTGCACTAATTACATTGCTCAGCCTTTATTACTACGTTAAATCCGATATTCCCAGCGTGCAGGTTTTAAAAAACGTGCAATTACAAACGCCTATGCAAGTATTTACCAAAGATGGGCTTCTAATCAACCAATTTGGTGAAAAAAGGCGAATTCCTGTAACTATAGACCAAATTCCTGAGCCTTTGTTACACGCTTTCTTAGCAACTGAAGATAATCGCTTTTATGACCACATTGGTATTGATCCAATTGGTATTGTTCGCTCAGCGCTAGTGCTTATTTCTACCGGTGAAAAAAAGCAGGGTGCCAGTACAATCACAATGCAGTTGGCTCGTAACTTCTTTTTAACGCGAGAAAAAGCCTACATTCGTAAGGTAAAAGAAATATTTATTGCCATCCATATCGAAAATTTACTTTCAAAAGATGAAATCTTTGAACTTTATCTGAATAAAATAGAGCTAGGAAACCGAGCCTTTGGTATTGGTGCAGCTGCTCAGGTTTATTATGGTAAAGAGCTAAAAGAGCTTACTCTTGCACAAATGGCAATGATTGCTGGTTTACCCAAAGCGCCTTCAGCACTTAACCCTATTCGTAATCCAGAGCGAGCCAAGGCCAGAAGAAATGTAGTGTTAGGGCGAATGCTAGATGAAAAATATATTTCTAGAGCGCAGTATAACGAAGCTACGAGCCAGCCAATTACCGCCTATTTCCATGGGGCTGAAATTGACTTATATGCGCCATATATTTCAGAAATGGTACGTGCTGAAATGGTGTCGCGCTACGGTATAGATAAAGCCTATAACTCTGGATTTAAAGTGTATACTTCTGTTGAGTCAAATATTCAACAGGCGGCACAAACGGCTTTGGTTAACAATTTACATGCCTATGATATGCGCCATGGATTTAGAGGGCCTGAAGCCACTTTATGGGATCCACAAACAGAGCCCACACCTTCTGATTCTAAGTTATTAAACATTTTAAAAGAGGCCAATGAACTAGGCCCTCTAAAAGCCGCTGCAGTTTTAAATGTATCAGACAAAAGCGCGGAAGTAATACTTAAAAGCGGCGAACGCACAACATTGACTTGGGATAATCTAAAGTGGGCACGTAAGTTTATCACCCGTTATCGCCAAAGCTTTGCTCCTGAAGCAGCAAGCGATATATTAACGCCTGGCATGCAAATATGGCTGCGTAAAAATGATGACAACAGCTATATTTTGAGTCAAATCCCTGAAGCTGCAAGCGCCATTGTGTCTTTAGACCCACAAGACGGGCGTATAAAAGCCATTGTAGGCGGTTACAGCTTTGAACAAAGCCAATATAACCGTGCAGTGCAAGCTAAACGCCAAGTTGGCTCTAATATTAAGCCATTTATATACTCTGCTGCACTTGAAAAAGGCTACACCTTAGCGTCAATTTTAAATGATGCTCCTATAAATCAATGGGATAAAAGCCAAGGTGTCGCATGGCGACCTAAAAATAGCCCTGCCATTTATAATGGCCCTATTCGCATTCGCCGTGCTTTAGCACAATCAAAAAATGTGATTTCGGTACGTTTATTACGTGGTGTTGGCTTGCAACGTACAGCCGATCATTTACTTAAATTTGGCTTTGCAAATGAAGATATAAATCGCAGTGAATCACTGGCTTTAGGTAGCGCATCTATCACTCCAATAGAGCTAGCTCGTGGTATGAGTACTTTTGCCAATGGCGGCCACTTAATCGAACCTTACTTTATTTCAGAAATTCAAGATGCCATGGGCAACACCTTATTTAAAACTAACCCGACTGTAATTTGTGATGATGAAGCGACAACACCTAGCTCGCTAATGCTAAGTGAGCAAGTAGCACCAAATTGCGCGCCGCAGATTATATCTAAACAAAATGCATTTTTAATTGCCAGTGCTATGAACAGCGCAATTTGGGGGGGTGGTAGCTGGTCTCATAAAACAGGTTGGAGTGGTACAGGATGGCGTGCACAAGCGCTAAAACGTCGCGATCTGTCAGGTAAAACAGGCACCACGAATGACTCTGTAGATACTTGGTTTAGCGGCTTTAATCGCGATGTGATGACCTCTGTTTGGGTTGGCTTTGATAACCCAGGAAATACACTGGGACGTTCAACCTATAATAATAATTTAGCAAGTGGCCAAATATCAGGTGCAGAGTCAGGTGCTAAAACAGCTCAGCCTGCATGGGTTGATTTTATGAGAGTCGCACTTGATGGTAAACCCGCTGCGCCAATTGAACCCCCTGAAGGGTTAGTTTCAATTCGTATCGACCTAGAAACGGGGCTATTAAGTCATAAAAATGATTATACCAGCCGCTTTGAATACTTTGAGAAAGGCACGGCACCTACAAAGTATGTGCTATCACAGCCAAATGATGTATTTGAAGAAAGTACTAAAACCGAAGAAGATCTCTTTTAAATGCTACTTATGCTTAAAAGGCCGCTGATTAGCGGCCTTTTTGATGGTCTAACTAATATTTTTTACTAGCCAATATAAATCTGAATGAACACCTGCAGCTGTTACTTCTTTACCCGCGCCGGGGCCTTGGATAACTAATGCGTTTTGGTTATACCATTGAGTATTAATCACAAAAATATTATCGCCAGGTGTTAAATTAGCAACCGCTTCGCTTTTTGGTACATAAGCAATCCCTACCTTAGCGTTTAGCTTATTGTTTTTAAACTCTAATAGTCCGGTGTAACACAGGGATGCATTTTGTTGCTGAGCCGCTTGTGCATGCTGCTGAATAAACTCATCTAAGCTTGCCTTGTTATCAAGGAAGTCACTCCAACTGCCTTTACTTAGTTCATCGGGCATTAACGCAGATAACGAAATATCATTAAGTTCTAATTCAATACCTAACTCACGCGCCAAAATAAGCAATTTGCGTTGCATATCTCGCCCAGATAAATCTTCTCGCGGATCAGGCTCGGTAAACCCTAAAGCTTGTGCTTCAAGCACCAAATCTGAAAATGCCTTGCTGCCATCGTAACTACTGCATAGCCACGACAACGTACCAGAAAACACGCCTTCTATACGCGTTATTTTATCACCACTGTTTTGTAAATCGGCCAGTGCAAAGTTAATCGGTAATCCGGCTCCCACACTGGCATTATAACGCCAATGTAAGCCTCGCTGCGCCAAATCTTCACGTAATGTTTGATACCAGCTCAGCGGGGCAGTGCCTGCGTATTTATTGGCACTAATTAAGTGACAATTTAATTCCACAAATTGGCTATAAAGGTGGCTAAAACATTCACTGGCGGTGATATCAATCACTACCTTATGTTCATACTCAAGCGTATCAATGTATGACAATAAATCAGCTTGCTGATAGGGGCTGGCATGGTTTTCCCATTGCTGCTGCCAGTTTTCACAGTCTAACCCATTGGCATTAACCAGCATCTGCTCTGAGCGCAGTAATGCCACTAACTTAACGTTAAAATCAGATGATAAACGAGCTAGTTGAGCTGGTAGTTGGCGCATAAATTCAGCACCTACATTACCGAGTCCTGCAATAATTAAAGCTATTTCTTGCGCTTTATTAATCAATTTATCATGCAACAAGCTCAGCACATCACTCTCAAGCACTTGATCGGTTAGTAATAACGTATAATCTTCATCAAAATGAGTAAAACGAGGTTGGATTGATTGCCCTTGAAGTAAAGCGGCACTATGCTTACCAAGCGTCGCTATGTCTTGCTTTGATGCAATAATTGCAACCCCATTTAAGTTAGACTCGCTAATGTTGGCTCGGCCAGCAAAATAATTAACCAGCTGATATGTCGCCGACGCAGGGACTACCAAGTAGATTTCACCCGCTTGTTCAAAGTGATGTAAACTATGCTGAATAAGCTGACTAGCATGCGCTACCTCGCCTTCACTCAAATCATCAACAGTGAGTAAATCCACATTATTAATCGTAGTTAAAAAACGCTTTTGTTTACTCATTCCGGGTTTAACTATTTCAGTGTGACTGCCTTGCAGATCGTAGCTGCTGCGAACAATTAACTCTATGTCGGTCCCTTTTAATGGCGATAATGTCTTAGCATGTAATACAGGGTTCCCTAGTCTCGCTAATAAATTGGCTTGTTCGCGGCACACACGCGCATACTTAACCGCATTAGCTACCTTACGTGGATCAGTACTAAAAACACCTTGAGTGTCAGTCCAAATAGACACTTTTTTAGCATTGCAATATCGCGCTAATAAAGTAGCACTGTAATCACTGCCGTTTCGTCCCAGGGTCACGGTTTCATGTAGTAAATTAGCCGCAATAAACCCTGTAACGACATTAATTTTACTCGTATCTATGGCTTTTAAGCACTGCTGCTGATTATTAGCATGCTGCAACTGGCCTGCGTCTATAGTAAATAACTGCCTAGCGTCATGAGCGCAAGCACTAACGTTAAGCTGCTCTAAGTAAGCACTTAATAGCCTTGCAGACCATAATTCGCCATGGGCTAATAGCCAAGCTTCAGCTAAAGTACCTTGCTTGGCCTGCTGGGTAATCGTGCTTAGCTCAGTGGCAAGTATACCGAGAGCTTCATGCTTGGCACTGGATATAAGCAATTGCTCAATAAGCACAGATTGATGATTACTTAATAACAAAATTATATCAGCAATCGCTTGGGGATCTTGCTGTTGATAGCTTTGCCACAATTTAACCAAGGTATCGGTGGTTTTCCCGGCAGCCGATACCACCACACAATCTCCTGCTTGAGCATGAGTTAAAATAATATTTGCTACACTTTTAAAGCGATCCGCTGAGCTTAAACTCGAACCACCAAATTTATGAACCTGATTTACCATGTTAATACCCACTCGACTTCATGTTTTTTATATTTTCAAAATTGGTAGGTACTACCATAACGCCGGATGCGCCGCGTTTAATTTTGCTGAACCAAATGACTCACTAGCACCCTTTTTTGCAGCTAGCGCGTTATCTGCTTGTCCTGGGCGTACTAAATTAAATACTCTGTCTAAATCAGTAAGTAAGTCTTTTACATCTTCAATACCCACCGAAATACGAATAAGCGTGTCGCCTACTCCAGCTTCTGCACGTGCAGTCGCTTCCATGCCTGCATGGGTCATAGTTGCAGGGTGACAAATCAAACTTTCCACTCCACCTAATGATTCCGCTAAACTAAACTCATTTAAGCGCGTTAAAAACGCGGCCGCATCGTTTATATCGCCTTTTATATCAAAACTGACCATAGCACCGAAGCCAAGCTGCTGCGCCTTAGCAAGCGCATGTTGCGGGTGTGATTCAAGACCTGGATAGTAAACCTGAGCAACAAACGGGGAGCTTTCTAAATACTGTGCAATAGCGAATGCGTTTTCTTGGTGTTGTCTCAAACGCACATTTAACGTACGTAAGCCTCTGAGTGTTAAATAGCTATCAAATGGCGCCCCAGTAATGCCAATATTATTTGCCCACCAGGCCAGTTCTTCACCAAGCTCAGCGCTCGCCGCAATAACTGCACCACCAACAACATCTGAATGACCATTGATATATTTAGTGGTTGAGTGAACCACAATATCGGCACCAAATTTAATCGGGTTTTGCAAAGCCGGCGATAAAAATGTGTTATCGGCAGCAACGAGTGCACCACACTGCTTAGCAATATCGGTAACTGCTTTAATATCAGTTAATCGTAAAATTGGATTACTCGGTGTTTCAATCCAGATCAGCTTAGGTTTAATAGCAAGAATATGCGATAAGCTTTCGCTTTTAGTGAAATCGACCACTTCAAGTTTCAACAAGCCGCGTTTTTCTAGTGAAGTAAATAAACGATAACTGCCACCATAACAATCGTGGGGGATCACTAACGTATCGTCACTATTTAATAACTGAGTGGTTAAGTGAACTGCCGCCATGCCTGTGGCAGTAATAATGCCTTTAGCGCCACCTTCAAGCTCGGTGAGCGCCTCAGCCAAAATGTCACGATTAGGATTACCACTGCGGCCATAATCATATTGACGCTTGGTATCAAAGTCAGCAAATGAGTAAGTTGTTGATAAATAAAGCGGTGGAACAACCGCACCATGCTGTTTGTCGGCTTCTATTCCACTACGAACAGCAATTGTTGCCTTATTTTTTTCACTCATTTTCGCCACCTTTACTATTTTGGATGTTTAGACGTCTAAAAGGTAGCGCATGCAGTTTAAGATGTCAAAACATTTAAATGTCTAGATAGCTAAATAACTAGTATTTGACTATCTTTTTTAAACCGATAGAATTTCACGCATATTTACACGCTTTGATGCTGTGTGAGCAATTTATAATCTGAGGCAACGATACATCTTATGGCTAAATGGAATGGTGAATATATTCACCCATATGCAGAACACGGGAAAAAATCCGAACAAGTAAAAAAGATCACCGTTTCGATCCCGCTAAATGTATTAAAGGTATTAACTGATGAACGTACTCGTCGTCAAATAAACAACTTGCGCCATGCAACAAATAGTGAGCTTTTATGCGAAGCATTTTTGCATGCGTTTACAGGGCAACCGCTGCCTAATGATGATGATCTACGTAAAGACAATGCAGAAAAAGTACCTGAAGAGGTGAAAAAAATAATGCAAGAAATGGGACTAGAAGTGCCTATTTTAAATGAAGACTAAATTTCTTTATCTGTGTTATAAAAAAAACCTCAGCAAATGCTGAGGTTTTTTTGCGTTAATTCACACTTAAAATTACGCCATGTAGTTCTCTGGCATATCAATTTGTGCCACACCCGAATCAACTGCAGCTTGAGCAACCGCTTTGGCGATACGAGGCAATAAGCGCGGATCCATAGGTTTTGGTATAATATATTTAGCACCAAACTCTAATTTATCGATGCCAGCAGCAGTCAGTACTTCAGCCGGTACTGGCTCTTTAGCAATACTGCGAATTGCCTCTACAGCAGCTATTTTCATTTCATCGTTTATTTCACTTGCGCGTACATCTAATGCACCACGGAAAATAAATGGAAAACAAAGTACGTTGTTAACTTGGTTCGGATAATCAGAGCGGCCGGTCGCCATAATAAGATCGTTGCGTGCAGCATGTGCTAATTGCGGATCAATTTCAGGATCGGGGTTTGAACATGCAAATACAACTGGGCGGTCAGCCATTAATTTTAAATCATCGGCGGCTAATAAATTTGGGCCTGATACACCAACAAACACATCGGCATCTTCAATTACATCTTGTAAAGTACGTTTATCCGTATTGTTTGCAAATAATTGCTTATATTCATTTAAGTCATCACGACGTGTATGAATAACCCCTTTACGGTCTAACATATAAATATGTTCACGTAAGGCGCCACACTTAATTAAAAGCTCCATACAGGCAACAGCTGCGGCACCAGCACCTAAACATACGATAATCGCATCTTCAATTGCTTTGCCTTGTACTTCTAATGCATTTAGCATACCCGCAGCCGTAACAATTGCCGTACCATGTTGATCATCATGAAACACAGGAATGCTGCAACGTTCTATAAGTGCTTTTTCTATTTCAAAACATTCTGGTGCTTTAATATCTTCTAAATTGATACCACCAAACGTGTCTGCAATATTCGCAACCGTGTTGATAAAGTCTTCGGTTGTGCGATGCTTAACTTCAATGTCAATTGAGTCTAGTCCTGCAAAACGTTTAAATAATAATGCTTTGCCTTCCATTACTGGTTTTGAGGCAAGTGGGCCTAAATTCCCTAAGCCTAAAATTGCGGTGCCGTTAGTAATAACCGCAACCATATTTCCTTTACCAGTATACTTGTAAGCATTTGCTGGATCAGCGGCAATTTCACGAACAGGTTCTGCAACACCTGGGCTGTATGCGAGCGCGAGGTCTTTAACCGTCTCAGCGGGCTTAGTCAGCTCAATACTGATTTTACCTGGAACGGGATGGGCATGGTAATGTAGTGCTTGTTCACGAAAATCTGACATAACGCGATTATATCCTGCAATTTAAGTTAAAGTGAGAGGTAGTTTTATTCTACGATACCTTTATTATTTTTAAATTCCAAGCAATATCAGGTCTATCCTGTTATATGCTAGAACTGTTAATTTTAAGTGATTTATCAGCAACTTCCCTAGATTATCCTGACAATTTTAAAATATTAATTCGTCATAAAAATTAAAATTACAGGTAATTTCTGCCCTGAATCAATTTTGATGAAGCGTATTTTTCAGTCTCAAATTAAAATAGAGAAATATCGAACTTTATTTAATTTTAAATACAAATAACTTCACGTTACCTACATTTAAGTAGCATATTTAAAATGTAACAAATAAAAATATAGAGAGTATTGGCTATTTTGTCTGTAAATGTTTATGCATATTCAGAATAAGAACAGGAAATAGTTATGCAAAAATAATAAATACAAAACTGTTATAAAAATGGAGGGAGAAGTGAATTTTAGGCACAAAAAAAGCACCCTAAGGTGCTTTTTTTACATAGAAACAAAAAATTATTTTTTGCTGCTAAGTGCACCGAAGCGCTTGTTGAAGCGATCAACACGGCCGCCAGTGTCTAAAATCTTTTGCTTACCAGTGTAAAACGGGTGACACGCAGAACATACGTCTAAGTGAATGTCTTTACACAAAGTAGAACGAGTTTCGAATTTGTTTCCGCATGAACAAGTTGCAGAAATTACTTCGTACTTAGGGTGAATACCTTCTTTCATAGGAACCTCTAGTTAAGGCCGCATCGCTCTCCAAACCCGAAGTCTGGCACCATACGTCGTTAAAACAAATTTATTGGTCGCGAATTTTATCCAACAACCCGCACGCACACAAGCTTTAATTATTCTTTTTGCTAAAAAGTCGGCAAACGGCTAGCCATTATGGATTTGTTGGTGGGCTTTTAATACTATTTTTAGTACATTAAACCATTCGGTTTCTTAGTTGAGTTGTTATGCGTTTTGCTGAAGTTGCAATAAAAGTCCCCTTACCTCGCACCTTTGATTATAAAGTGGATGAGCAATTACTACCGCCGACTCAATTACAGCCAGGCATGCGCGTACTCGTCCCTTTTGGTAATCAACGAAAAGTAGCAGTTATCCTTAACTTAAAAGCCGATACAGAAGTTCCCGAAGGCAAAATCAAATCTATTATTGAAGTTATTGACGACTTGCCAGTGTTATCTGCGCAACATTTGGAGCTGCTGAAGTTTACTGCGCGTTATTATTGTTATCCACTGGGTGAAACTATTCATATTGCACTACCGAGTGCACTGCGCCAAGGTGAATGCCCTGATAAAACCAGTATAAATATGCTGAAGTTAACCGATAAAGGGGCGCTTTTACCGTCTTTAAAAGCTAAAACACAGCTAAACTTGCTTAAGCAATTATCTGCATCGGGTAAGTCATCATTAACGGAACTAAAAGCACTCGGGTTTAATAAAAAAACTATTGATAGTCTATTAGCAAAAGAGTTAATAGTGCAAACTATTGAACATGACAATCAATGGCAACATGCCTCGCCCACCGTGGGTACTAAGCCTCGTTTAAATAAAGAACAAGCCATTGCCTGCACGGCTATAAATCAAAGTACAGGTTTTAACAGCTTTTTACTTGAAGGTGTCACGGGTAGTGGTAAAACAGAAGTTTATCTACAGTGTCTTGAAGAGGTTTTAAAGCGTGGTGAGCAAGCGTTAGTGCTGGTTCCCGAGATAGGTTTAACACCACAAACCGTTAATCGTTTTAGACGTCGCTTCCCCGATACGCCAATTATGTTATGGCATTCGGCTCTCACCGATAACGAGCGTCTGCAAACATGGCGGTTTTGTGAAAAAGGCAGTTGTGCCATCGTTATAGGTACTCGTTCGAGTATTTTTCTGCCCTTTTTAAAACTCGGGATGATTGTGGTTGATGAAGAACATGATGCTTCATTTAAACAACAAGATACTTTACGCTATCATGCACGCGATTTAGCAGCGTATCGTGCTTATCAGCATAACATTCCGCTTATTTTAGGCAGTGCGACTCCCGCATTAGAAACGCTGCACAAAGCAATTAATAACAAATACCAATTACTCACATTGAGTGAGCGAGCACAAACCGCCACCGATAATCAATTTAAGCTTCTCGACATGAAAGGTCAGCCCGATCAAGCTGGTATTGCCCATGCGAGCCTGGCGATAATGCGTCAACACCTGAATAAAGGAAAGCAGGTGATGGTGTTTTTAAACCGTCGTGGATTTTCACCCACTTTAATATGTCATGAGTGTGGTTGGTTAAGTGAATGTAATCGCTGCAGCACAAGTGCAACCTTTCATAAAGCCATCGGTCAGATGATTTGCCATCACTGTGGTGACCAATATAAAGTACCGCATCAATGCCCTGATTGTGGGAGTACACAAATATTTCCTAACGGTAAAGGCACCGAACAGATAGAAGAATTTTTGAGTACTGAATTTAAAGACATCCCGATTAGCCGAATAGACCGCGACTCAACGAGACGTAAAGGCAGTCTTGAAAAAGCATTGGATGAAATAAACCAAGGTGGCGCACGCATTTTGGTCGGTACGCAAATGCTAGCCAAAGGTCACCACTTTGCGGATGTAAGCTTAGTGCTTATTTTAGATGTAGATAGTGGTTTATATTCGTGTGACTTTAGGGCAACAGAACACCTTGCGCAATTAGTGACTCAGGTTGCTGGGCGAGCAGGGCGTTCCGGTGAGCCCGGTGAGGTATTATTACAAACTCACTTTCCTGAGCATCCGTTATTACAAGATTTAGTTAATAATGGCTATCAAGATTTTGCCCGCTTTGCACTTACTGAGCGCAGTGACGCGCAATTGCCGCCCATCACCAGTATGGCGATAGTTCGTGCACAAGGACATAACATTAAGCAAGTCGTCGACTTTCTAACGGATTTGGTTCCTGTCAATGGGGTATCTGGTATACAATTGCTTGGACCAATCCCTGCGCCTTTAGAGAAAATTGCAGGGATGTATCGTTTTCAATTACATATTCAAGCGCAAGAACGACGCATTTTACACCCGTATCTTGCACAAATGGTTGATTATCTCAGCACCAGCAAACTTGCTCAAAAAGTTCGCTGGAGTTTAGACGTAGACCCTACAGACATGATTTAGGTAAGGCCACACATAACACCATGGCACAGCACGATTATATTAATAAAAAACCAAAAAATAGAAAAAACACCAAACAAGAACCGGCTAAAAAAACCTTTCCGCTGTTATTAACCCTAATTGCACTATTACTCGTCGGTGGTTTCGCATATGGACTCTGGTTTGTTAAAAATAATGCCGATCCTGATCTTGTTGAAAAGCAGGCAAATCCAACACCTGAAAAGCAAGTTGAAATCGCTAAACCGCGGCCACCTAAATTTATTAAAGAAATTAAAGAACATGAAATTCAAGTTGAAGTAAAAGAACTTGAACAAAAAGGCCCGTATGTTATGCAATGTGGCTCATTTAAAACGCATCAACAAGCAGAAACCTTAAAGGCTAAAATAGCCTTTGCAGGGCTAATTTCAGAGATCAAAAAAACCACAGGTACCAATGGTATTTGGTATAAAGTTCGTTTAGGACCTTATGAAACCAAGCGCCAAGCAGAAAGTGATAAGAACAAACTGAAACGAATGAATATCGTTGGCTGCGGAATTTGGGGCTGGACTTGAATTTAAACCATTCACCCATATAACCTCTTCATAATTGTTTTTTACGCGCTGCCCCTTGCAGCGCGATGATGAGGAATAACATGACTACAATCGTAAGTGTACGCCGTGATGACAAAGTTGTTATTGGTGGTGACGGCCAAGTCTCCCTTGGTAACACAGTAATGAAGGGCAACGCCCGAAAAGTTCGACGCCTTTATAATGGCAAAGTAATCGCTGGGTTTGCTGGCGGTACTGCTGATGCTTTTACCCTATTCGAACGTTTTGAAAGCAAACTAGAAATGCACCAAGGTAACCTCACTAAAGCGGCCGTAGAAATGGCTAAAGATTGGCGTAGTGATCGTGCCTTACGTAAACTTGAAGCCCTACTCGCTGTTGCTGATGAAACAGCCTCACTGATCATCACTGGTAACGGTGACGTCGTACAACCTGAAAACGACCTGATCGCGATTGGCAGCGGCGGAAATTTTGCACAATCTGCTGCAACCGCCTTATTAGAAAATACCGACTTAAGTGCTCGTGAAATTGTAGAGAAAAGCCTAACAATTGCTGGCAACATCTGTGTATTTACGAATAACTTCCAAACTATCGAAGAATTGTAATAGGAACCCGCCATGTCTGATATGACCCCAAGAGAAATTGTTCATGAGCTTGACCAGCATATTATTGGTCAAGCAAAAGCAAAAAAAGCGGTTGCTATTGCCCTTCGTAATCGCTGGCGCCGTATGCAGTTAAACGAAGATTTACGTGCCGAAGTAACACCAAAGAATATTTTAATGATTGGCCCTACAGGCGTAGGTAAAACGGAAATTGCGCGTCGTTTAGCAAAACTAGCTAATGCTCCCTTTATTAAAGTGGAAGCCACTAAGTTTACCGAAGTGGGTTATGTAGGCAAAGAAGTTGAAACGATCATTCGTGATTTAGTCGACGTTTCAATCAAAATGACCCGTGAACAACAAACCAAAAAGTTTAAACACCGTGCAGAAGAAGCGGCTGAAGAGCGTATTTTAGATGTATTACTGCCTCCAGTGAAAGATCAGTATGGTGAAGTTCAGCGCGATGAAAGCTCATCGACACGCCAATCGTTTCGTAAAAAATTACGCGAAGGCCAGCTAGATGACAAAGAAATTGATATTGATTTAGCGCAAGCTCAACCGAATGTTGAAATTATGGCTCCTCCTGGTATGGAAGAAATGACCAACCAGTTACAGGGCATGTTTCAAAATATGGGTGGTGATAAACGCACTAAACGTAAGCTTAAAATTAAAGAAGCGTTTAAATTACTTACCGAAGAAGAAGCCGGTAAATTAGTTAATCCTGAAGAATTAAAAGAGCAGGCAATTTTTGCGGTAGAGCAAAACGGCATTGTGTTTATTGACGAAATCGACAAAATCTGTAAGCGCGGCGAAGCCTCAGGCCCAGATGTAAGCCGTGAAGGTGTGCAGCGTGATTTACTACCGCTTATTGAAGGCTCTACAGTTAACACTAAGCATGGCATGGTTAAAACTGATCACATGCTATTTATTGCCTCAGGTGCATTCCAAATGTCTAAACCATCAGACATGATCCCGGAGTTACAAGGCCGTTTACCAATTCGTGTTGAACTTGAAGCACTTACAGCCGATGACTTTAAACGCATTTTAACTGAGCCACACGCGTCACTTACAGAGCAACAACGCGAGCTACTCAAAACAGAGCAAGTCGCTATTGAATTTAGCGACGATGCAATTGAGCGTATTGCTAAAGCAGCATGGCAAGTAAACGAAAAAACCGAAAACATCGGTGCGCGCCGTTTACATACCGTTATGGAAAGGCTAATGGAAGAAATTTCATATGACGCTTCTGAAAAAGCAGGTTCAAGCCTTGTTATTGACGCCGCCTATGTTGAAAAACACCTAGGTGCGCTGGTTGAAGATGAAGACTTAAGCCGCTTTATTCTTTAACAGCCGTTTAATGTATACTAAAGCCTCCAGCATGGAGGCTTTTTTGTAAGTGAGATGACGATGAAACAAGTAATTAAAGTGCACTATCATAGTGTGAGTAAAAATTTAGATGTGTTCTTTGATGATCATTCAGAGGCAACCTTCAGTAACGAGTTTTTACGGGTTCACTCTCCCTCAGCCGAGGTGCAAGGCCATGGCTCTGAGCCTATAAAGTTAGTACTTAATAAACAAACAGTGGGCATTAAAAGCATTACACCCGTAGGACATTACGCGTTGCGTTTAGAGTTTGACGACGGGCATAACAGCGGATTGTTTAGCTGGCAATATTTGGCTAAATTACAAGCCGAACATACTAATTTATGGGACACTTATTTAGAACGTGTTACACAACATGAAAATAACAAAGACAGTGTACCAATAAAGTTTGTTCCTTAAACTTTATTGGTTGTATAGCAAAGCTTAAACTTTATATTTATCAATCGCACTGTGTAGTACGCGTGCTTGCGCTGAAACCTCTTCACTGGTTTGTGCGTTATTAGCCGCATGTTCTGACGCGCTTTGAGCGATATCACGAATTCGCACTACATTTTTATTCACTTCTGATGCAACTTGGCTTTGCTCATCAATCGCCACAGCAATTTGTGTACTCATTTCCATAATTGTTTGCACATCAAGTGTAATAGATCCTAGCAGCTCACCCGCTTTAGTTGCTTGTGTTGCACTTTCGCCACCTTGAGCTCGACATTGATGCATAATACTTACTACCTCTTGAGTGCGCTGTTGCAAGGTATTAATAATACCTTCTATTTCGCTAGTCGACTCTTGCGTACGCTGGGCTAGTGAACGTACTTCATCGGCAACAACCGCAAAGCCGCGACCTTGCTCACCGGCTCTCGCCGCTTCAATAGCAGCATTTAAAGCCAGTAAATTAGTTTGTTCAGCAATAGCACGAATTACATCAAGCACTGAGCCAATAGTTTCACCATCTTTTTCAAGCTGTGACACCACACCTGAAGCATTTACCAAAGAATCAGACAACGCATTAATGTGCTTAATGGTTGACTCAACCTCAACCTGACCTTGTAAGGCACTCTCGTTAGTCGACTCTGCCTTTTTAGCCGCAGCTTCAGTATTATGTGAAATATCTTGAATTGTCGCCTGCATCTCTGTCGCAGCGGTGGCTACCATGTCGGCTTCATGTAACTGCTCTTGCATTCCTGAGCTAGTTGCTGCCGTTGTGTTAGATAAATCTTCAGTCGCAATGTTTAACGTTTTCAATGCTGTATTTACTTCATAAATTAGTTTTTTGAAGTCACCAATTAAACTATTAAAGTCTATGGTCATTCTGGTTACTTCATCTTTTCCTTTATGCTCTATAAATAAACTTAAATCGTTATTGCGCCTAATTTCATCTATTGCTTGATACACCCTTTCAATAGGCTGAATAATTGAACGACTAGTTAAGTACACAAGCGCCATAACAATCACACTGGCAATCACAAAAATCACTATTGCTAATAGCTGTGCTTGATTGGCTGTTTCACTTACTTGTTCTTTAGTGGCAGCTGTAATGTAAGAAACCACTTCATCACTCTTTTTAACACTTATCCTCATTTTACCCAAGGCGCCCGAATTTAAATCGACACCCAGTGCTACCTGCGCCTCTACTAACGCGGTAAATTTACTTTGGTAATTACTCATTAACGATGCTAATTGACTGCGGGTCTGATTGGGTAAATCGGCGGCGCTTACTTGCTGTTTTAACTCCACTGCTAATTTATTAAATCGGTCTAGGTATTTTGTATCCAAGCGTAACATAAAATCTTTTTCAGCACGGCGTAGCTGCAGCATGGTAGTAAGTAGCTGATAATTATTTTGCTCATTGAGTAACGTTTCAATGCTGTGAACAGCTTCACGAAGTTCGCCGTAAAGTGCATCTTTGGGATGTAAGCCTATCTTACGTTGCAGTTTTACAACAACCTGAAAGTCATCGTAGTATTGTTTTGCAAGCGCCGAGAATTGGCTTACCTGGGCCGTGGCAATATTTAAGTCTGTTGATAAAACAGATAGCTTTTCTAATTTAAGCTGCAGTTGTTTATATTCTTTAGTGAATAAATCTAAGCTACTTTCATCTTTATAAAATAAAAAATCTTTCTCATATTTGCGCATCGAAAGCTCGTGTATATCTAGCTCTTCAGCGTACTGAATTGTTTCATTTAATTTAAGCATAATACGTGCTTCATAAATGATGATGCATAGCATGACAATCATTGCTAAGCCTACTACAAGGGCGTTTAGTTGCAAACGGCGTTTTATCATCAGATTCTGTAAAAAATTCATTGTAAATACCTATATTAAATTTGCCAGCGCAGTATAACGTGGTGCTTCCTTTCATTTAAATCATTAATTTTGAATAAAAAATAAAAAGGGTCGCCGGTAAAATTTAACCATTAACAAACTCCTTTTAAACAAATGGACAATATAAAAACCATTGGCCTAACAACAGTATTGCTCAATTTTACGACTATTGCCACTGACTAAGGAAAATCTTCAACCGTATCAGCAAGCAATACACCTGTTTATAATCTTGTTGTGAATAAATGACAAGTTTATGAAAGAATTATTATTCTTATAATTGATTTAGTTCTAATTATGGCTAAATTTACTGCGATTAAGTCGTTGTTATTGCATATAAGGAGGGTATACTGAGTTTCTAACTTATGTATCTTTTGAGGATAAAATAATGGATTACAGCACTTCTGATTTATGCGACCACTTTGCTGATGTGGTTGACGTGCTTGAACCTATGTTCATCAACTTTGGTGGTCGACACAGCTTTGGTGGCCGCATTAAAACGGTAAAATGTTTTGAAAACAATGAACTGATCCGCCAATTACTTTCTCAAGATGGTACTGATCAGATTTTACTTATTGATGGTGGCGGCTCAACTCGCAGAGCATTAATTGATATTGAGCTGGCTGAGCTGGCACTTGAAAACAATTGGCAAGGCATTATTGTATATGGTGCATTACGTCACGTTGATGAGCTTGAAGAACTTGATTTAGGAATTCAAGCTATTGCATCAATTCCTGTTGCAGCAGACAGTGAAGGTGCGGGCGAAAGCGGTATAGGCGTTAATTTTGCTGGCGTATCATTTTTTGATGATGACTTTGTTTATGCTGACAGTACAGGTATTGTGCTTTCTGCTGAAGAGTTAGAACTAGAAATTATAGAACTGTAGCGTGGCCGTACCCCTTAAAATATATAACGAAAGCACGGTAAAGGAACTTTGCTCTGGCCGTGCTGGAGAGCTAAAAGCGTGGCAGTCGATGGCATTACTTGATGCCCGCGATAATATTCAACAAGCGCTTGCTGATGCCGTACAATTTGGTATGCGTTTTGTTTTACTTGGTATTTGTGAAGATATTGGACCGAGAGCCAACTTAGGAAAAGGCGGTGCACAGTATGCGTGGCCTGCTTTTTTACAACGTTTTTTAAACCAACCTCACAATGACACTATTGTCATGCAAAAAGTGTTACTGCTTGGTGAAGTCAACCTCGATGATTTAATGCAACAAGCACACCCGCTTGATAACCAAAATCCTCTCGATTTAGACCAATTACGTCAGTTGTGCGCTGAGATTGATGTACGGGTTGAAGCAATTTTAAACATGATTTTTAAAGCGGGCCTCGAACCTATTATTATTGGCGGCGGACATAATAACTGTTTAGGTATTATTCGCGCACTTGCCAAACATAACCAAAACGCAATTAACGCGATTAATTTAGATCCCCATGCCGACTTTCGCGAGTGTGAAGGTAGGCACAGTGGTAACGGGTTTAGCTATGCTTACCAAGAGCAGCTGCTCAATAATTACCATGTTATTGGCTTACATGAGCTAAAAAACAATCAACCTATTTTTAATGCCATGCAGAGTGCTAATTTTAGCTACACCAGCTATCAGACAATTAATGTGAAGCGCGAAATAAACTTAACGGAGGCAACCACCCATGCACTCCATGGATTTGATAACGCACCGTTAGGAATAGAAGTTGATTTAGATAGCTTAACCAATATGCCTGCAAGTGCATTTAATTATTGTGGTTTTGATGTCAGCGATGGTGAGCATTATGTTTACTTAGCTGCAAGTGATCCCCGTAGTGCTTATTTACACTTATGCGAAGCAGCGCCACCACAACACCCCCACTCTATAGCCGCGGGTAACTTACAGTGTGGCCAAGTGATCAGCGCTTTAGTCAACACCTATTTACAGACAAAACTGAGCCTGTAAGTGCTTAAAGTTCTTGTGCTTCTAACCATTGCTTAAACCAACTCATTAACCCTAAACTGCTCAATGGATGTCCAAAATAGTAACCCTGTGAAGCATAGGCTTTTAGGCTTTTCACAAATTTTAGTTGATCCAGTGTCTCGACCCCTTCAAAAATAACTTTCGTTTGTTGCTGGTTATGCATTTCAACCATACCACTTACTAAACTACGTATATTATTTTGATTACTAAAGTCTGCAGTTAATGCAGGCGATACTTTAATATACTCCACCGCTAAACTAGGTAACTTAGAAAGCAATACAGGATTATCACCCAAACCATCAACGCACACTTTTAAGCCTAAACTGTTAAGCCTTGCAATCATGGCTCTACCTTTATCATCTAGGCTAGTAAAAATGTGTAGCGGGCACTCTAGAATTAAATCACCTGGCCTGAGTTGATGTTCACCGATAATTCCATAAACAAAATCAACAAACTCTTCGTTGAGCATTTCTGGGCCAAATAAGTTAACACTTAAAGGCACCGACATTCCTTCCATACGAAGTGCCATGGCCAATTCACCTGCTCGCTCAATAACAAAGGTCGCGAGAGAATAACCAAGCCCTGCAATTCTAATATCGTTAATAAACCGACTCGCCGATAAAGTCCCTTGGGTTGGATGCTGCCAACGTAACAACAACTCTAAAAATTCAATTTGACCATCGTCATTTCGAATAACTGGTTGAAAAAACAGTTCGAACTCATCAGCAAAACTGATATTCGCCAGCTCAGTTAATCGCGATTGCTGCTCTAAATGCTCAATCGTCATTTGCTGATGATAAGCTACTATTTGTTTAGCTGGCTGACTATCAAGTGCTAGGTAAGCATGACTGATTAGATCATCAAAGCTGCTGCTTTGTTGATCACAGTGTACATAACTGGCTCTTACTTTTACTTCAATTGTGCAATTAGCTACATTAAAGGGCTTTAAAGTAGCACCAATAATTTGCTTTATAAGCTGTTGATGTAAATGATTATGACTCTGTAAATCACAAATAAATGCAAAGTTTAACCCACCCAAATGCGCTAATTTAGCGTGCTCAGCAAGATAAAACACTTCATCGCTATCTAATAAATCTTTTATTCTATTTGCTGACTGCGATAATAATAAATCACCAAAATCTCGACCAATATGTTGATTAACTTGGGCAAAGCCTTCGAGCCTTAATACTATGAGTGCTGCGACTAATGAATCTTCATTGCTTAGTTCATTATATTTTTGACGTAACTGTTGTTTATCAGGGAAGCTGGCTAAAGGTGAGTTTTCAACATACACCTCAGGCTCAGTTTGTGGCTTTAAAGATGGAGCAACCTGCAGCGTATTATCTATTAAAAAATCACTGCTACTAAGCAGTAAAATTGGAATGAGTAGCCATGCCAAGTGCAGCGCAAAAAAGAGATGACCTGCCAATAATAAAACAAGTAATCCTGTGGCACAGGCACTGATAAGTAACGGTGCTTTTTGTTTTAGCAAATTCGCTTGATATAAATGAAAGCCAAAACCTAGGGCCAATAGCACAGCAAACCAAGGTATCGCAGTACTCACCATAGCTAAACCAATCAGCCCAGTGCATAAAAAGCTGAGCCTCATTACGTTACTTTTAACGGTTAACAACGCAGCAACCATTGCCATTAAAAGTGCACCACTTAAAAAAATAGCTAAATTGCTGTAGCTCAATAGCGTTCCATCCATAGCTGAGGTACTCACTGACATTAAATAAAACATAGGTTTAAGAGTTAAGTCTTATAATTAGCTAAGTTTACCCAATATCCATAGATTTAACAGTTTATTTACCCCAAACTGATAACTTAATTGTGCTGGATGCTCAATTTGCCAATGTGCTATATCGGCGCGAGCGCCGACTTTTAATACCCCTCTATCAGTAAAACCTAGAGCCCGAGCCCCATGTGCCGTAACTCCCATTAATGCTTGCTCTGGAGTAAAATTAAATAAAGTACAAGCCATATTCATCATTAATTGCAACGAACATAACGGTGATGTGCCGGGATTGAAGTCAGTGGCAATTGCGATGGGGACCTTGTATTTATTTAACAGCTCAATCGGAGGGTATTTCGTTTCTTTTAAAAAATAAAAAGCACCGGGCAGTAATACCGCCACAGTGCCTGCATTGGCCATAGCTTTAACACCTGTTTCATCAAGGTATTCTAAATGATCCGCAGACAAACCATTGTATTGCGCCACCAGCGCAGCACCTTGTTGATTAGATAACTGCTCCGCATGGCACTTAATTGCTAAACCCAGTTTTTTAGCCGCATCAAATACTCGCTGCGTTTGCGCATAACTAAAGCCAATATCCTCACAAAATACGTCAACCGCATCGACTAAATCATGTTCAACAAGTGTGTTGAGCATTTCATTACACACTAAATCTATATAATCATCACTGCGATTTTTAAACTCTAAAGGTAATGCATGCGCGCCTAAAAAGCTGTTAATTATTTCAATTGGATGATGTTGGTTTAATAGCCTAGCCACCTCTAATATTTTTTTCTCATTTTCGATATCAAGCCCATACCCTGACTTAATTTCAACTGTAGTTACGCCTTCTGCTAACAGTGCATTTAAACGTTCTTTTGCGGCTACAAACAGTTGCTCATGATCAGCCTCTCGGGTTGCTTTTACGGTGCTTGCAATTCCGCCCCCTTGCGCAGCAATTTGCTGATAACTCACTCCCTGCAAACGCTGCTCAAACTCCTTTGCACGAGAACCGGCAAACACTAAGTGAGTATGACAATCAATTAAGCCAGGCGTTAACCACTGCCCTTTCACACTTAATGTCGGAGTGGCTAACACATCAAAATCAGGTAACTCAGTTTGCTCACCTAGCCATACTATTTTGCCATTTTTAATTGCTAAAGCCGCATTCTCTATCGCTCCATAAGGCGCATCAATATTGCTATCCATAGTGGCAATATTGGCATCGGTGAGCAGTAAATCGATATCATTTAATTGTTCTGTGGATTCTGTAGCTTGCATAAATTTCTCCGCGATAGTGTTCAAACGAGTTTAACAACACATCTTGTATATACAAGATGATTGTGCCATCTTACTAGGTATTGTTTATTTTTAATATACTAAAAGTATTTATGCCAACACCTAAGTTTACGCAAATAAAACAGTTTATTGTGGACAAAATACGCAGCGGACTTTGGCTTGAAAACCAACGCGTACCCTCAGAAAATGAACTAGCAAAACAGTTTACGGTAAGCAGAATGACCGCACGTCGAGCCCTCAGTGAGCTCACTGATGCGGGTATTTTAACTCGTAGCCAAGGGCTAGGCACGTTTGTAGCAAGCTTCAAATCACAGTCGTCATTACTTGAAATTAAAAACATCGCCAATGAAGTAAAAGAGCGAAACGGAAACTACAGCTGCACAGTGCAAGTATTGGAATCAATTAATGCTGTCGCGCCAATTGCAATTGCTTTAGGTGTGGAAGTAGATAGTGTGGTGTATCGCAGTGTCATTATTCATAACGAAAACGACAGTCCCTTACAAGTCGAAGAGCGCTTTGTAAATCCCCCCCTTGCTAAGGATTATTTACAACAAGATTTTACCGCCCTAACCCCATATGAATACTTATCAACAGTTGCCCCTTTAACGCAAGCGAGGCACACGGTAGAGGCTATTACGCCAAGCAGTGAAATGTGCCAATGGCTTAACTTATATAATGAAGAGCCTTGTTTACAAGTTATACGCCGCACTTGGTCGATAAACGGAATTGTAAGCTTTGCACGACTTATATCGCCGGGCAGTAAGTATCGCTTGGGCGGACAATTAACATTTAAAAATAATAATAAAAGCGCATAACGCTTAACACTATTTAACAGGAGTGAAAAATGAATCATCGACTGGACACACAGCGCACAATACGCGCACAGCATGGTAATCAAATATCTACTAAAAGCTGGCAAACCGAAGCAGCTAAACGCATGCTAATGAATAACTTAGACCCTGACGTTGCCGAGCACCCTCAAGCTTTGGTGGTGTATGGTGGGATTGGTCGTGCTGCGCGTGACTGGCCAAGCTACGACAAAATAATTGAAACGCTTGAGCGCCTAGAAGATGACGAAACCCTATTAGTGCAATCTGGCAAACCGGTGGGTGTATTTAAAACTCATAGCAATGCACCACGGGTATTAATTGCAAATTCTAACCTTGTTCCGCACTGGGCTAACTGGGAACATTTTAACGAGTTAGATAAAAAAGGCTTGATGATGTACGGCCAAATGACCGCTGGCTCTTGGATTTATATTGGTTCTCAAGGGATTGTTCAAGGCACCTACGAAACCTTTGTGGCTATGGCAAAACAACACTTCTCAGGCAATGCTAAAGGTAAGTGGGTATTAACAGGTGGCCTAGGAGGAATGGGCGGTGCACAACCATTAGCAGCAACCATGGCCGGCTTTAGTGCCTTAGTGGTGGAATGTGATGAAAGCCGTATCGATTTTCGAATAAAAACAGGGTACGTCGATGTAAAAGCCACAGACCTTGAGCACGCATTAAAATTAATAACCGATGCCTGTGTAAAAGGTGAAGCGCTTTCTGTGGGTTTACTGGGTAACGCTGCCGATGTTTTTAGTACCTTAGTAAAAAGTGGTATTACTCCCGATATAGTCACCGATCAAACCTCAGCCCATGATCCGCTTAACGGCTACCTGCCACAAGGTTGGAGTATGGAGCATGCAGCAAAAATGCGAATCGATAATCCACAAGCAGTGGTCAAAGCAGCCAAACAATCAATGGCTGTTCAAGTAACGGCGATGCTGGCACTGCAAGATGCGGGCGCGGCAACGACTGATTACGGCAATAATATTCGTCAAATGGCGCTCGAAGAAGGCGTCACTAATGCATTTGATTTCCCTGGGTTTGTACCTGCTTATATTCGTCCATTATTTTGTGAAGGTATTGGTCCATTTAGATGGGTAGCACTCTCAGGCGATCCCGAAGATATTTACAAAACAGACGCAAAAGTAAAAGAACTAATCCCTGATGATAAGCATTTGCATAACTGGCTTGATATGGCGCGTGAGCGAATTCAATTTCAAGGCTTGCCTGCACGTATTTGTTGGGTTGGCTTAAAAGACCGCGCGCGTCTAGCGGTTGCCTTTAATGAAATGGTTAAAAACGGTGAGCTTAAAGCACCGGTGGTTATTGGCCGTGATCATCTTGACTCAGGCTCAGTTGCCAGTCCTAACCGTGAAACAGAAAGCATGCAAGATGGCTCCGATGCAGTCTCTGATTGGCCTTTATTAAATGCCCTGCTCAATACCGCTGGCGGTGCTACTTGGGTATCGCTTCACCATGGCGGTGGTGTAGGTATGGGCTTTAGTCAACATTCAGGTGTGGTTATTGTTGCCGATGGTACCGATGAAGCAGAGCAACGCCTTGCAAGAGTGCTGTGGAACGATCCTGCTACCGGTGTAATGCGCCATGCCGATGCTGGTTATGACATTGCAAAAAACTGTGCACAACAACAAAACCTAGACCTACCTATGCTTAACAAGGATAAGTCATGATTTCATACACTCTCACACCAGGTCAGCTTGAATTAAATACCTTAAGAAAAATTAATCAATCACCTATAAATTTAACTTTGGCAACTGAGGCCGCCACGCAAATAGCGGCTAGCGCACAAACCGTTCAAAACGTAATAAACGAGCAGCGCACTGTCTATGGTATTAATACCGGCTTTGGCTTATTAGCCAATACTAAAATAGCGAATGATGAGCTAGAACTATTACAACGCAGTATTGTGCTTTCACATGCTGCGGGTATTGGCGAGTTAATGGATGACAGCACGGTCAGATTAATGATCACCCTAAAAGTAAATTCTTTATCACGGGGTTATTCTGGTATTCGTTTAGCAGTGATTGAGTTTTTTATTCAACTACTTAAAAATGAAGTCTACCCATGCGTGCCTAAAAAGGGCTCCGTGGGTGCATCAGGCGATTTAGCCCCCCTTGCCCATATGTGCTTACCTTTATTAGGTGAAGGGAAAATGCGCTACCAAGGAGAGTTAATAAGTGCAGAGCAAGGGCTAAAAATTGCAGGGCTTGAGCCACTGACATTAGCTGCAAAAGAAGGCTTAGCTTTATTAAATGGCACACAAGCCTCTACTGCATTTGCACTGCAGGGATTATTTAGAGCCGAAGACTTGTACGCACAAAGCTGTGTAATTGGCTCTATCAGCATAGAAGCCGCCATGGGCAGTCGTGCACCATTTGATGCTCGTATTCATGAGGTTCGTGGTCAACAAGGGCAAATTGATACAGCGCACGTCTTTAGAGAGCTATTAAGCACCCACTCACAAATTAGTGACTCACATATTAATTGTGAAAAAGTACAAGACCCTTATTGCCTTCGTTGCCAACCGCAAGTACTTGGTGCGTGCTTAACCCAAATACGCCAAGCCGCCGAAGTATTACTATGTGAATCAAACGGGGTAACCGATAACCCACTCGTTTTTGCCGATGTAGGGGATATTATTTCAGGCGGAAACTTTCATGCTGAGCCCGTTGCTATGGCCGCTGATAATCTTGCTATTGCCATTGCCGAAATTGGCGCCTTAGCTGAGCGACGCATAGCATTATTGATTGACTCTAATTTATCAAAATTACCGCCCTTTTTAGTCGAAAACGGTGGGGTAAATTCAGGGTTTATGATTGCTCAAGTGACCGCAGCTGCGCTCGCCTCAGAGAACAAATCACTAGCACACCCGGCCTCGGTAGATAGCTTACCGACCTCAGCTAACCAAGAAGACCATGTTTCTATGGCAACCTTTGCCGCTAGACGCTTAGTTGATATGGCTAATAATACGCAAGGCGTGTTAGCCATTGAATGGCTGAGTGCTTCTCAAGGGCTAGAATTTAGAGCGCCACTACATGCGTGTGAGCAGGTAGAAAATGCAAAAGCACTGCTACGCCAACATGTTAGCTATTACGATAAAGACCGCTACTTTGCCCCCGATATTGAAGCGGCTAACACACTACTAAGTGAAGGTAAGTTGTGCGACTTCATAATCCACTCACCCTTACCTTCTTATTAAATAGCGTGAACTCTGGTTAAGAGATTTACTAACGTATTGAATCAATATGATATTTATGTTTATTTTCTCTAGCCAGAGATTTCCAGTGAAAACAAGGCGAAATTACGCGTCAATAGCTAGCCTATTGCAAGTAAATTCAACGCAGTTAGCACTGAAAATAGCTGCTTGAGATAGATTTATTATTCAGAGTTCAGGTTAAATACCATACTGATAACTAAAACCCAGCGCTTCTATCGCTGAGCCAATAACTTTGCGCTCAGCGACTTCATCACTACTAAAACTTGGCATTTGTGTGCCATACAGCTCACATTTTTGTGCATAATAATCTGCTTTGCTCGGGTGCGCAGGGTTAACTACATTATAAATGCTTTGCCCTTGTGACCAATTGTTAAGTACCGCATAAATGGCATTGATCACATCTTGTTGATGCACCATGTTCACCACTTGCTGACTAGAGGTGTTGAGTTCCTTACCCGCCACAAAACGACCCGGCTCTCGATTTGGCCCCAACAACCCGGCTAACCTAAGCACTTTACCTTGCTGCTCTAGCACTTGCTCTTCTGCATCATAGAGCTTTATTTGTCGTTCGTTAGTGCCTGATATATCGCTACTTTCACTATAAACTCCGGGCTCTTGATCATACACCCCAGTCGATGAGCACAATAAAAAACCTTTGCAATTAAGTTCAGTTGCCAGCTTTAATCCCTGTTCCAGCACCTGTGCATAATCACTTTCGCTGTCACGACTGCGCGGCGGTATAGCACACACCCAATACGCATTTTGTAAATCCACTTGGTGCTGCAGCTCGCCGTTTTGTAAAACAAACTGACGCTCAAAATCAAATTGATGGGTGTCACTACGATGAGTCCCTTGCACTTGCCAACCTTGTTTTTGTGCATCAATACATAAGGCTTGGCCAAGCCAACCTGCGCCAAGAACTACTAAGTTATCTTTGTTGGTTTGCACTTTATTTACCCTTTATTAAAAGCATAATCACACTTATTAACGCGTTTTATAGCGATAAAAAACAAAATATGATTAGATATACGATACTAAAAATAATAACAATACGTACACTTATGCTGAATAATCTCTCTTTACGAAAAAAAATATTATTACTAATTGGTGGTACGATTACCGTGCTGCTGATTCTCGCCTCCACATTTTTTATCAAACATATCGCCGACCTATCACGCGTTAATATTGAACGCGAAGCACAAAGTTACCTGCAAAGTGAGCAGTTATCAATGCAAGGTTACTTTGCTAGGTACGGAAAAGTGGTATCTACTTTTGTAAATAACCCACACTTAGTTAATTTTTTCGAGGCATGGGAACAACGTGATCAACCTGTGGCAAACGCTCCCGGTTACAGTGAAATAAATCAAGACTTTGTGCGCATTAGCGCCCATGATGAAAATATTCTCTCAGCATTTTTTGCCTCAGCAATTACAGGCGAATACTTTAAAGAAAACGAACGCACGTCGGATTATAACGGCCAACCTTATTACGCATATAAGCGTGGTTGGTGGCAAGAAGCCATGCAACTAAACAAACTATACGTAGGCCCTATTTCAGTTGATTTAACAACAGGCGATGCCTCAGCCGTAGTACAGCAACCTGTTTATAATGAGCAAAAAAAACTAATTGGTATTGGTGGCGTAGACCTGCAGTTAAATAAAATTAATGCCATGGTAGAAAGCATTCGCTTTAATAATCAAGGCTACGGCTTCTTATTAGACAGCAAGCAAAAAGTGGTGCACCTTTCGAAAGCAACCAAACACAACTTGTCAATTACTGATGACGGCACTAAGAAAAAGCAAGGTTTAGATGGGCTAGAGCAACAGTTTGAAAACACTTCTGGCTTTGAGACACTTAATCAACAGATGCAAAAAAACCTACAAGGTAGTCACACGGTTACTTTTAAAGGAGAACAATACTATGTTGTTTATAGTCGCCTACAATTGGAGCAACCCTTCTTAGATTGGTATGTTGGGCTATTAATTCCAACAAGCTTAATTGAGGCCCCAGTAAACGATGCCGTTAAAAGCACCGTCACCACAGTAGTTATTATGTTGTTTATTGTGATTGTTATGATCATTTGGGCAACGCAGCTGATCTCTAAACCAATTGTAAAGCTAACGCATATTATGCGCGATATAGCCTCGGGTGATGGCGATTTAACCCAAAAAATTGATATCAATAGCCGTGATGAAGTCGGTCAATTAGCCAATCACATGAATACCTTTATTGATAAATTACGCTTGATGATGCGTCAAACCGCTACCCAAGCAGAGCAACTCAATGAGGCTGCCAATCAATTAAAAATAGTCTCTAGGAAAACCAACTCGGAAATTCAACAAGAGAAACAACAAGTAGATAGTGTCAGCGCCGCAGTAACCGAAATGGCCAGTACCGTGCTTGAAATTTCTCGCAATGCACAATATACCAATACCGCTGCCGAAGAAGTACAAATAATAACTACACAAGGTACCGAGCGTTCAACGCAGGCACAAGATGTAATGAGCGCATTGGCACTTCATATAGGGGAAGCATCTAAGGTTGTTACAGGTCTAGAACAAGAAAGTACCAACATTGGTGCACTCATTGATGTCATCAATTCTATTGCTGAGCAAACTAATCTTTTAGCCCTTAATGCTGCCATTGAAGCGGCTCGTGCAGGTGAGCATGGGCGAGGCTTTGCTGTAGTTGCTGATGAAGTACGCTCACTTGCAAGTCGTACTCAAGAGTCAACCGACGATATTCGTAATATGATTTCTCGTTTACAACAAATTGCGCAAAAGGCTGCCGTTATGATGCAGCAAGGGCAAGATCAAGCGCAAAGCTCTGTTACTCAAACCAAGGAAGTACTGGGCTCATTACAAAGCATCAAACAGTCGGTCACTAAAGTGCAAGATCAAAGCCATCAAATTGCCACCTCCACCGAGCAACAAACAGTCGTTGCAGAAGATATTAACACGAGCCTTACTGCTATTAATAACTTAGTTAATAGCACCGCTCACCATGCACACACTCTCGCCGATGAAGCACATGATTTAAGTGACTTAGCTGGGGCGCTCAATAAAACAGTTGCTCAATTTAAGCTTTAAAAATCGATGCCTGTAAACAAAGAATTTAAGGGTGAAATTTAAGCGTTTTACCCTTGTTTTTAATTTATTCAGCACCATATCCTTAGGGTCTGTTTATCTGCAGTTTTAATCAAATTTAGCAATAGAACACTATTTTTATGAGCACGATCTAATTTTTCTGTTTTAAATGAAGATCTTTTTCTTGAGGTAGTTTGATGTTTAGCAGAGTCTGGTATAGTAGCGCAGGTAATAAACAGTGCTTTTAAAGCAGCTTAATACAAAATTGCTAATTAATGTGTCCTAAAGGTTAATTCAAAGAATACATTAATTATCAATTGTAAAAAATGGGTTAGCCGATGCACGGCTAGCAAAAAAACACATTGTAACGGTTTTATCATGATATCTAATTTATTTACCAAGATTTTTGGTAGTCGCAATGACCGCACTATTAAAAACCTAAGAAAGACGGTCGCACTGATCAATGCACTTGAAACGCAACTAGAAGCGCTTTCAGATGAAGATTTAAAAGCTAAAACAGCTGAGTTTAGAGAACGTTACGATAACGGACAAAGCTTAGGCGACATTCTACCAGAAGCATTTGCTGTGGTACGTGAGGCGTCAAAGCGTGTAAACGGTATGCGTCACTTCGACGTGCAATTATTAGGTGGTATGGTTTTACAACAAGGCCGTATTGCAGAAATGCGTACTGGTGAAGGTAAAACCCTAACCGCGACACTTCCAGCATATTTAAATGGCTTAACAGGTAAAGGTGTTCATGTTATTACCGTGAATGACTACTTGGCCAAGCGTGATGCTGAAACCAACCGCCCTTTATTTGAATTTTTAGGCTTAACCGTTGGTTGTAATGTTCCGGGCATGATGCCGCAGCAGAAAAAACAAGCTTATGAAGCCGACATCACATACGGTACCAACAACGAATTTGGTTTTGACTACCTACGTGACAACATGGCATTTAGCATTGATGAACGCGTACAACGCCCATTATTCTATGCCGTAGTGGATGAAGTGGATTCAATCCTAATTGATGAAGCGCGAACGCCGCTTATTATTTCTGGCCCAGCTGAAGACAGCTCAGAGCTTTACACTGAAATAAATACCATTGTTCCTTTACTTGAACTACAAGAAAAAGAAGATGAGGAAGGGATTGAAGGTGATGGCGATTTCACTATCGATGAAAAATCTAAGCAAGTTCACCTAACTGAGCGTGGGCAAATAAAAGTTGAAGAGCTACTTACAGAGCGCGGCTTAATTGAAGAAGGTGATTCACTGTACTCAGCAGCGAGCATCACGCTACTCAGTCACGTTTATGCAGCTCTTCGTGCGCACAAGCTTTACCAAAAAGATGTTGACTACGTTATTAAAGAAAACGAAGTTATCATTATTGATGAGCACACAGGTCGCTCTATGGAAGGACGCCGTTGGTCAGAAGGTTTACACCAAGCTGTAGAAGCAAAAGAAGGTGTGAAAATTCAAAACGAGAACCAAACGTTAGCTTCTATTACGTTCCAAAATTACTTCCGCTTGTACGAAACGCTAGCAGGTATGACAGGCACAGCCGATACAGAAGCGTTTGAGTTTCAGTCTATCTACGGTTTAGACACTGTGGTTATGCCAACCAATAAGCCAATGATCCGTGATGATCGCGCTGATTTAGTTTACTTAACGCAAGAAGAGAAGTACGAAGCCATTTTAGCAGATATTAAAGACTGTCAAGAACGTGGTCAGCCGGTACTTGTTGGTACTATCTCAATTGAAAGCTCTGAGTACTTATCGCAGTTTTTACGTAAAGAAAAAATTAAGCACAATGTACTGAACGCTAAATTCCACGCACAAGAAGCTGACATTGTTTCTGATGCGGGCTTACCAGGGACTGTTACCATTGCCACTAACATGGCCGGTCGTGGTACCGATATCGTACTGGGTGGTAACTGGAACAGCGAAGTTGAAAAGCTTGAAAACCCAACGGCCGATCAAATTGCTGAAATTAAGGCGGCATGGAAGATTCGCCATGACGCAGTAATTGATGCCGGCGGTTTACATATTATTGGTACAGAGCGCCATGAGTCACGTCGTATTGATAACCAATTACGTGGTCGTTCTGGCCGTCAAGGTGATGCTGGTTCAAGCCGTTTCTACCTATCGATGGATGATGCGCTGATGCGTATTTTTGCTGGTGAGCGCATGACTAACATGATGCGTAAACTAGGTATGCAACGTGGCGAAGCGATTGAACACCCATGGGTTAACCGCGCAATCGAAAACGCTCAGCGTAAAGTAGAAGCACGTAACTTTGATGTGCGTAAACAGCTACTTGAGTACGATGATGTAGCAAACGACCAACGTCGTGTTGTTTACTCTCAACGTAATGAATTGCTGGAAGAGGGTGATATTTCAGAAACGATTACTGCTATCCGTGGTGATGTGCTCGCGGGTGTAATTGATCAATACATTGCCCCACAAAGCTTAGCTGAGATGTGGGATATACCAGGGCTTGAAGAACGTTTAAAGCAAGATTTCTTAATTGAGTTACCAATTACTCAGTGGTTAGCTGATGACAATAAGCTATACGAAGAAAAACTTCGTGAGCGTATTGAAGAAGCGGTTGAACAAGCCTACAAGCAAAAAGAGGAAATGGTCGGCGACTCTGTACTGCGTCAGTTTGAAAAAGCAATTATGCTTCAAAGTCTTGACCAACATTGGAAAGATCACCTTGCTGCAATGGATCACTTACGCCAAGGTATTCACTTACGTGGTTATGCACAAAAGAATCCTAAGCAAGAATACAAACGTGAGTCGTTTGAATTGTTCTCTGAAATGCTAGAAAACTTAAAAGTCGATGTGGTCGGTATTTTAAGTAAAGTGCAAGTTCGCGCTGAAGAAGATGTTGAAAAAGTAGAAGAGCAACACCGTAAAAGTGAAAATGCCCCTCGCGAATATCAACATGAACAAGCAGAACACGTAGGTGGTGAAGCACCACAAAGCGCTCAGGTTATGGCGCGTAGCGAGCCAAAAGTTGGCCGTAACGATCCATGTCCGTGTGGCTCAGGTCAAAAATACAAGCAATGTTGTGGCAAATTAAAATAACACAACTTTGAAAATAAAAAGCGACGCTTGCGTCGCTTTTTTTATGCTATTAAAGGGAGAAGTAATGACTAAGGTAATCATCAATGTTGCTGTGGGTGTAATTAAAAAAAATAACAATTTGTTTATTTGTAAACGAGCAGATGAGCAACATCAAGGTGGATTATGGGAATTTCCTGGTGGCAAAGTTGAAGCCGGAGAAACCGTGTTTCAAGCCCTAAAACGTGAACTGCTAGAAGAAGTAGGGTTAACTATTCATAGTTCAAGCGAGCTTATCACCATTGAGCATGACTACGGCGATAAGTGCGTACGACTTAATGTACACGTGGTGAGTAACTTTAATGGCCAAGCCCATGGCGCAGAAGGGCAACCCAGTGAGTGGGTAAGCATAGACGAGCTTGATAACTATGAATTTCCTGCTGCCAATGTTGAGATTATCAGCGCCATAAAAACGAAATATAGCTAGTAAAAGTAACTAAAAAGCCAGTGAGCATGATGCTCACTGGCTTTTAATTTTGCGATTAATGGGTCTAAGCTAATTTCAGCTCAAATTACCAAATTTTTACACGATCTTCCGGCTTGATATACATTTTATCGCCCTCTTTCACATCAAACGCTTGGTAAAATTCTGGCATGTTCGACAAAATACCAATCACGCGATAATGACTCGGTGAATGTGAATCGGTCATTAAACGATTACGCAATGCTTCATCACGGTATTTACGACGCCAAATTTGCGACCAGCCCATAAAGAAGCGTTGATCGCCCGTATAGCCTTCAATAATGGGCGCTTTAGAATCACCCAGCGATAGCTGATACGCTTTATAAGCGACGGTTAAGCCGCCCAAGTCACCAATGTTTTCACCCAATGTCAGCTCACCATTAACGCTGGCATCTTCAAACGGTTTATACTGATTATACTGCGCAACTAAGGCAGCACTTCGCTGTTCAAACTGCTTAAGGTCTGACTCGCTCCACCAATTACGTAAATTGCCATCACCGTCGTATTTTGCACCTTGATCATCAAAGCCATGGCCTAACTCATGGCCAATAACTGCACCAATAGCACCATAGTTAACCGCATCATCCGCTTCTAAATTAAAGAAAGGAGGCTGCAAAATCGCCGCAGGAAATACTATTTCGTTATTCACTGGGTTGTAGTAAGCATTTACTGTTTGTGGCGTCATATGCCACTCAGATCGATCAACTGGCTTACCTAATTTAGCAATCATATCTGCATAAGCCCATTCACTGTATCGAATATAGTTGCCGACAAGTTCATCAGGGTTAATCGCTAAATCTGAGTAATCTTTCCATTTATCTGGATAACCAATTTTAGGGGTAAACTTATTGAGTTTTTCTTGCGCCGCCACTTTTGTTTCAGGGCTCATCCACTCAAGGTTTTCAATTGCCACTGAATAGCCTTTAATCACATTATCAACTAACTCTTCCATACGTGCTTTTGCTTCTGGCGGGAAGTTTTCTTTAACGTAGACTTTACCTAAAATTTCACCCAGTACACTGTTTGATGCATCAACGGCTTGCTTCCAAAGTGGTGCTTGCTCTTCAACACCGCGCAAGGTGGTGCTGTAAAAATTAAACTTCAAATCCACTAAATCTTTATTAAGTAGCTGCGCGTAATTACTAACAAAATGGAATTTTAAATAGTTTTGCCAAACAGCTAAGTCAGTATTTTTGAAAATGCCTGCAAACGCTTCAAAGTAACTTGGTTGGCGCACAATCAACTCTTGAGCATCAACACCGACAGCTTCAAAATAAGCGCTTAAATCAAACTCACCCATTAACTCGTTAGCTTCAGCTACCGTCATTTTATTATATGACTTAGTTGCATCGCGACTTTGTACTCGACTCCACTGCGCTTGGGCAATAGTTTTCTCAAGCTCTATAATCGCATTAGCGGCATTTTCAGCGCTTGTAACACCCGCCTTTGCTAAAATGTCACCAATATAAGTTTGATACGCAGCACGAGTTTTTGTGAATTTTTCATCATCTTTTAAGTAATAATCGCGATCCGGTAACCCTAAGCCAGCTTGATACGCATATAAAGCATTTTCACTAGAGTTTTTAGCATCATTATTTACATACCAACCAAACGGTAAGTCCCCGCCTTTTACTTGTAACTGCGCCATTAACGTCACTAAGTCAGCTTTATTAGTCACTTTATCAATGTCCGACAATGACTCTTTAAGCGGAGTAATACCAAGCTCTTCACGCGCATTTTTGGCCATATAACTGGTATAAAAAGCCCCCAACTTATACTCATCACTGCCCACTTCTGCATCAGCATTAGTCGCAGCGCGCTCAAGTACCGTCTTCATTGCTTTTTGTGATTCATCATATAACTGAGAGAAGGATCCATAGTTAGACTTATCACCTGGAATTTCGGTTTTTGCTAACCATTGACCATTAACATGATAATAAAAATCATCCTGTGCACGAACACTTTCATCCATATTTTGTAAATCAACACCTAGCGCACCAAGAGTTGCAACAGGTGCAGTCACTGTTGTTGCTTCTGCTTTCATTTGTTGTGGCTTTTCACCGCAGCCAACTAAACCTAACGCCAGTGCAATACTAGCGGCAGTTAAGGTTATTTTTTGCATAAGGATCCCGTATATTAATTAATATAAATACGCATTTCATTAAGCTTTATGGGATACATATAACTTAATAAAATACGTATTGCGAGCACCTTAAATAAAGGCACTGATCCAGCATCATAAACCTGATTTAAATAACAATAAAATCGAATATGTAACAAAGTATTTTAAAGCCAGCAAAACAAACCGAGCAAGGTGTTAAATGGTATTTAATTAAGGTTTATTTTTACCATGTAAAGCCAAGCGCTGAAGCTTTTCTTTTAATGACGGAGGCGCAGAATCGGCGATAGCATTTAAATAATCAGCCGTTTGTTCACTCATTGTAAGGGAGTTCGTTGGTTTGCCATCAGCCGCTTTAGGTCGGGTGCTTAATCGTTGAGTTGCTTGTGGATTGGCGGTAATTTTTATTTGCCCAAGCTCTGCCATACCAGCTGCTCTAAAATGAGACTGCATATCCATTTTTAAATAGTTAAGTCGAAGTGCAATAGGAGCAGAAACAGCCTCGATCATCAGCGTACCATCACGATAATTACTTACTCGGCATTTATCGCCTAGCTTAGGGCCTAAGAAATCGCGTAACAACTGTTGCTGTGTATCCAGTGCTTGGCTTTTTCCCGCATAGGCTGCTAAACGGTTGTTCAGCCCGGCCATAATGTCGGTTAATGGTTTTGGCGCATATCTATCTTTAGCCATATCACACCTTAAAAACATCAAAAGAAAGTTTGCTTAAATTAAGCTTAATTTAAGCAAACAAAGTGGGGTTATACCAATTCGCTGAATTAAGTACTATTGCAGTTCGGTATTAAGCACCCGCGACCTGCATTTGTTCAATCAGTACCGAGCCCGTTTGAATACCACCACGTCGCTCTATATCGCCACCAATGGCTGAAATACCTTTAAACATATCTTTTAAATTTCCAGCAATGGTAATTTCACTTACTGGGTACTGTATTTCACCATTTTCAACCCAAAAACCCGCAGCACCACGAGAGTAGTCACCGGTCACGGTATTTACACCCTGCCCCATAAGTTCAGTGACTAAAAAACCTGTGCCCATCGTTTTTAATAGTGCGGCTAAATCTTGATGGGTTTGTTCAACTAACCAGTTGTGGATACCACCGGCATGACCTGTTGGCGTCATATTCATTTTACGCGCTGCGTAGCTCGCTAGTAAATACGTTTGCAACTCACCACCGTGTATTATTTCTCTGTCGAGGGTTTTAACCCCTTCACTATCAAATGGTGATGATGCTAACCCTTTTAGTAGGTGTGGGCGCTCTGAAATATTAACGGTTTTGCTAAAAACTTGCGTACCTAAGCTGTCCAGTAAAAAGCTGGATTTACGGTACAGTGCGCCACCACCAATCGCTGACACTAAATGACCAAATAATGAGTTAGCAATATCGGCTCTAAAAATAACCGGTACTTTCATAGTACCTAGTTTTTGGCTGTTTAGTTTTGCTAGGGTTTCTGCTGCTGCTTCAAGCCCAACACTTGCAGCGTCTTTTAGTCCTGCTTGATCGCGGGAAATCGTATAGGCTGAGTCGCGCTGCATATGCTCGCCCTCTTTGCCTATTACCATAGTGCTTATGCTATGACGTGTACGCGGATAACCGGCGATTAAACCATGACTATTACCATACACGCGCAGCCCTTGGTGCGAAGAAAAGCTAGCACCATCAGAGTTCACAATTCGCTCATCCGCATTTAATGCGGCTTGCTCTGCAGCATGACATAAGTCGATTCCTTGCTCAGGGCTTACATCCCAAGGGTGAAATAAGTCTAAATCTTTAGGCGAAAACTCAAGCAATTCTTTATCAGCAATACCATTACACGGATCATCTGAGGTGAATTTAGCAATATCTATGGCTTTTTCGACCACAGAGCGCAATGTTTTTGGATTTAAATCAGCCGTTGAAGCAGAGCCTTTGTTATTACCAACATACACACTAATGCCTAAACCACCGTCTTGGTTAAACTCAATGGTTTCTACTTCGCCCATGCGCGTACTTACCGATAGTCCTGAAGTGCTCGACATAGCAGCTTCTGCAGCGGTAGCGCCTAGCTTTTTAGCGTGTTCAAGTACTTCTGAAACGGCGTCTTTTACTTGAGAAATTTGCGAATAAATTGGATCTTGGTGTTGGCTTTTCATAAATTCTGTCCTGAGCCCTGAAGGCCATGTTGCACACATTTTTTATATTTAAATGCTAACACACTCACTGCACCACATCAGCTAATATTAATCACTAAAAGAATCGCGTATAATAGATGAAGTTATTTTTATTTAAGAGCACCCCATGGCGAAGAAAAAAGGCAAGCCTGCTGAAATTGAAGAAGAAATTATATATGTATCAAAAAGTGAACTTAAGCGTGAAGCGCAAGAGTTTCATCAGTTAGGATCTGAAATTGCCAAAATGGGTAAAAAGCAGCGCGAACGCTTGCCGCTCAATGATGACTTAAAAGAAGCAATGGTAGTTGCCGATAAAATTAGTAACAAAAGTGATGCCTACCGCCGCCACTTAAATTACATTGCAAAAACCCTTCGTACCGTAGAAAACATTGAAGAAATTAAAGCGATCATTGATGTAATGCTTAATAAAAATAACCAAGCAGAGGTTATGATCAAAAAAATTGAGCAGCTGCGCAGTGATTTAATTGAGCAAGGCGATGACTTGATCAACGAAACCATTGAGCAATACCCTGCCCTAGAGCGCCAAAAAATGCGCCAAATGGTGCGAAATGCGGCTAAAGAAGTAAAAGCAGAAAAACCAGCCAAAGGCTACAAAGAGCTATTTCAGTATTTAAAAGACGCCATTATGTAACGCAGCTGCGTTACATACTAAAAAGGTGCTGCGGCACCTTTTTTTGTTGTAGATCAAAACCTCCTCCCCTTTCCTTTTTTACAATACGCAGCAACTTAAAAGATAAGGTGCGCGTGATGATTAAACTTCCTCAATGGGATCAAACTTTAATAAACAAATACAATGTATCGGGCCCGCGTTACACGTCTTACCCGACAGCACTTTCATTAGCTGACGGCTACCAGCAACAAGATTTGATCAGTGCTATTGAATCATCGCAAACCCGTGCTTTGTCTTTGTATATTCACATCCCTTTTTGTAGCCAGCTTTGCTATTACTGTGGCTGTAATAAAGTTATTACTCGCCATCAATCTAAAGCCGATACCTACTTAGATTTTTTAGCTAAAGAAATCGCGGCACAAGCGCCGCTATTTCAAGACTATCGGGTCGAACAATTACATTTAGGTGGCGGTACTCCAACCTTTTTAACCGCAGCCCAAATGACTCGCTTAGTAAAGCTACTAGAGCAACACTTTAACTTTAGCGATACCTGTGAGCGCGGTATAGAAATAGACCCTCGCTCACTGGCTGACAATATGCTGATTGACTTAAGCGAAATGGGATTTAATCGTGTGTCGTTTGGTATTCAAGACTTTAATGATCAGGTTCAGCTAGCTGTTAACCGCCCTCAACATGTTGATGAGGTAAAGCAGTTAATTACCCAAGCAAAACAATTGGGTTTTAAATCAATTAATGCAGATATGATTTATGGGCTCCCACTGCAAACACCTGAAAGCTTTCAGCAAACTATTGAGCAACTGATTGCCTTAGACCCCGACCGTGTTTCAGTATTTAACTATGCTCATTTACCTGAGCGCTTTGCCGCTCAACGTAAAATAAAAGATGCTGATTTACCTAGTGCCCATAATAAGCTCACTATGTTCAAAAATACCCTAGAGCAAATGACCCAAGCGGGCTATCAGTTTATAGGTATGGACCACTTTGCAAAAGTTGATAATGAATTGGCCATTGCTCAAAATAGCGGCCAACTGCATCGTAACTTTCAAGGTTACACTACCCATGGAGAATGTGATTTACTCGGCTTAGGGGTCTCGTCTATTTCGCAAATAGGTACGGCCATATTACAAAATAAAAAAGAGCTAAAACACTATTACCAAGCAGTCGACGAGCAAGCAGGCAGTGCCATTAATAAAGGGATGCATTTAACACTAGATGACCTTATTCGTGCGGATGCAATTAAGCAGCTTATTTGCCAGTTTGAGCTTGATATGGGCCAATTTGCTAACCAACATAAGATAGACTTTAGCGATTACTTTAAAGATGCCTTAGAGGCGCTAGCACCATTAATTGCCGATGAGATGGTAACAATAGAAGATGGCATCATTAAGGTGACGCCAAAAGGGAATTTATTTATTCGTATTATTTGTATGTGTTTTGATGCGCATTTACAAAAACAAATAAATGCCACTCGCTTCTCACGGGTTATATAATTTAAAAAATAGCGCGCATAAAAAAGCAGACCTAGGTCTGCTTTTTTATGCTGTAAAATTTAAGTGCTAGTTAAAAACCACGTTTTCGCTGCCTTGGGCTGCTTTAAACTCAACAATAATTTTTTTACAGTCAGCTTCAATTTCATCACTCAGTGATTCTTCTGCGCGCCAGCGTGCGGTATCTTGCTTAAAAATTTCTTTTTTAGCGTACTTTTTGCGCGAATCGTGAGTTGGCATTTCTTTTACCACGTCGTACATTTTATAAATGCCTGGGTATGCAGTTGTTAAGTCGCGCTCAGTATCAAAACTATATTGCGACATCAGCACCCAAATACGTAAACAGCCCTCAGAGTAATCACACTGCTTTTCATTCATCGCACGTGCAATTAAATGAATACTATCGGCTAGCTTTGCATTACGTTTTAAACGCGACTGCTTAAGTTTTTGCTGTTGCTCTGCCTGTTGTTTGCTAATTAGCTTTTTTTGCACATTTAGCTTGTAGAGCAACTGACCCGCATAAAATGCCAAGCCCGCTATAATAGCAGCACCTACAACTAAGGCTAAGATCACTGCTGTACTCATTGCGTATCCTTATTACTTATCTTCGTCGTCATCTAGCCATTCATTAGCTAGATCGTTTGATAGGTATTGATCAAAATCTGAACTGCTTTCTTCATCACTGAAGTCATCTTCAAATTCTTCTTCATCTTCAATACCTAATAACTTACACAGCACTTGGTGACGCGCTATACGGCTATTAAAGTATTTAGCATCTTTACCCGTTAGCATTTCACCTTGCTCATGACGCTCAACTAATTTAAGCAAGCGCTCATCATTTTCAAGCGCCTCTAATTCTTGCTCAGGCGTTAACTCAGGCTCAATCGCCTTTTTAAGCTCTGCTACAGGCTTAAGGTTACGTTTCATTTCAACTTTTGGTTCAGCGGCTGGGGCAACTAATGGTACTGCTTTTTTACTACCAACACGTTTGTCTTTAGCAGCCGAACCTGTTTTTTGAGTGTCATTACTCAATGCATCAGGTGCATTACGTGAACCAGGCTTAGCGCCTTTGGTTTTCTTTACACGTTGCTCTTTCAATGCGCGCATTTCTTTAAGCTTATCTTGGCTTAAACGAACGGGTCCATTTGATGGAATTTTACGTGACTTTTTCTTTCTACTCATATCTTGATCGTCTCACTTAAGAGGTTTTGAGCGAGGCGCAACTCAATGGGCATCGCGATGCTGGCCTAGCCAGAAGAATTCGGTTTGCGTTTTAGAGGTTGGGTTTCTCTATATATACGCCAAAGCATATTTAGATGCTTTTTTTAAACGGGGGGTATTGTAACAGGACAAATAAAAAGGCGGTAGAGAAAACATCTCTACCGCCTGCTAATCTGAGCGCCATTATATGGACACTTCTCCCTTCGACTTTTTAGTCTTTATTATTTTTATTATTATTTCTTTATCCGTATTATTATTATTTATCTTCCGTGTAACATTCCATTTTGTTTTTATTATTAAACTTCCATGAGTTTTTATTATTTTCGGTCTTTCCTGACACTTTTTTGTTATTTCCTTTAGTAGCACTCTCAATGTGCTATTCAGTCGTGCCGCACTACGATCCTTATAACGTTTTCCTATTTGTTATTATTGTTGCGACAGGGGTTAATTTACTCGTTAATAATTTTGTTACAACTAATTTATATCTTTTTTCTTATGTAAAACATAACAAAAGACGTTAAAAATCATAAATTACAATAAGTTAAATTGAAAAACAAAAATAAAATGAGACTTTTCTTACAGTAGAGTATGGTCAATGTCTTACAAGTAGAGGGGCTTTATCGGTCATTGCAGAAACAAAAAAAGCAGCCAAGGCTGCTTTTTGTCTAATTAACATTGTATTATGTTAACAATATCTAAATAAATACGACTTTAGTGTAGACCACCAAGGTATTTAGATAATGTTTCAATGTCTTTATCAGTTAGTTTCTTAGCAATGTCTTGCATAACACCGTTTAGGTCGTTATTACGAGTACCATCTCTGAACTGTTCAAGTTGTGACTTGATGTATTCTGGATGTTGAAAAGAAATTTTTGGGAATTTAGCTAATGAAGATCCATTACCACGTGGACCATGACAAGCCGCACATGATGGAATTCCGCGTTCAGCGTCACCCGCTTTGTATAACATGGCGCCTGTTTCTTGAACATCTTTAGGTGTAGCACCTTCTGACATATTCAAAGAAGCAAAGTAAGCAGACAAGTCTTTCATATCTTGATCGCTCAATGGCATTGCCATACCGCTCATTACTGGATTCATACGACCTTCTTTACCGCCTGAGGTCATACCTAATTTAAATTCAGTAAGTTGCTTGTATATGTAATCTGCGTGTTGGCCTGCAATTTTTGGGTAGATGTTAACCGGCGCATTACCGTCTGGGCCGTGACAAGCCGCACACGTTGCTGATTTTTCTTTACCTGCGTTTACATCGCCATCAAATGCTGTTGCGTTGCTTGCTGACAACGCACCAAGCAATATAGTTAAAGATAGTGCTATTTTTTTCATGGTGAATTCTCTGTTTCCGACCCTGTATCATCTACAATATGGATGTTGTGATTTTTATATTCTACACGATATTAAATTCTCTGGCACGTTTTCTACACACATTAAACCTATAAATTATAGGGTTTTGAGTAAAATTAATCGCCAAGCCAGTTAAAATGTACCATCAGCAATGATTTTACATGCTCAAATACACTTTTTAATAGCTACTTTATAGTATAAAATACGCGCCACGGGTGAATTTGGTTTACCCAATGTTATTTTTTTAAGTTTTAGGAGAGCCTGTGCTCAAATCTCGTATCAAGTATAACACTGCGTCTTTTGTTACAAGCGCGCCAGACATCACTAAATTACCTGCTGATACGGGAATTGAAGTCGCGTTTGCCGGTCGATCTAATGCAGGTAAGTCAAGTGCGCTTAATGCTCTAACCGATCAAAAATTGGCCCGCACTAGTAAAACACCGGGTCGTACTCAGCTGATCAACACGTTTGAACTTGCCGATGTAGATGACATGCGCCTAATTGACTTACCAGGTTATGGCTTTGCCAAAGTGCCTATTGAAATGAAAAAGAAATGGCAAAAATCGTTAGGCGAATACCTACAAAAGCGTCAAAGCTTAAAAGGCATTGTGGTATTAATGGATATTCGTCACCCATTGAAAGATTTAGACCGCGATTTAATTAATTGGGCTGTAGGTAGTGAAATTCCAGTATTAGCATTATTAACTAAAGCTGATAAGTTAAAGCAAGGTCCACGTAAATCACAGGTACTTAGTGTTCGTCGTGAATTGAGTGAATTAGATGGCGATATAACAGTTCATGCCTTTTCATCGCTTAAAGGCACTGGTTTACCAGAAGTCGCTAAAAAGTTAGATGAGTGGTACTTAGGCCCTATCGTAGCAATTCCACCCGCCGACGCAGAGTAATTACCCTAAATAAAACCGCTCATTCGCGGAAGTAATAAAATAGCCGAGCTCATCTGCTTCGGCTATTTCAGCCCACTGATAAAACACATTTCTGGCAATTCGTGCAAAACAGCCATGGGGTAATTGCATATAAGGCACTGCACCGCCTTTGTAGTCATTGATATAAAGTGGCTCTGCATGACTTAATAACCAGGTACGCTGTAGGTTATCAATACAACAAATAACATCGCCATCAGATGTCGACTCACGATGCCAACTTACAATAATAAATGGCGCATCCTTAACCTCAATCGCAATTTTCTCTACTGGCGTTTTTAAATAAAACTGCCCATCTTCGCGACACAACACACTAGCAAACAGCTTTATCATAGCCTGGCGGGTAATTTCACTACCCGCATAAAACCATTTACCTTGCTCATCAACCAACAGTGGCAATTGCCCGCAATGAGCAGGCTGCCATTGTTCAAAAGGTTTGCTTGGCTCGCTTAGTTGCTTGCTAAGTTCGTTAAGTGAAATCACTGTTTTTTAAAGGTCAGTGCAAACGTAACCGGTACTGCAGTGGCAATAGAAGGTAAGCCGGCTAATTTTTGTAACTGCATTATCCCTTCGGTGACTTTAAAGTCATCGCTATTAATAATAATAGGCGTGAATGATGCTACGCTTAAATCACCGTTTGCCGCACTACTAACAAGTACATCAACTGCAAGTGGCTTTTTATGACCGTGAAAGTCTAGCTCGGCGCTAACACCTTTTAATACGTACTGCCCAGGCTGCTTAATAAGTGACAATTTATCAGATAAGTCAGCGGTTAATACTGCATTTGCAAAAGTGTCAGATTCAAACAAAATCTTGCTGAGGCGCTCGTTACGAATAGGAATAAACGTTTCAGCTGAGGTTAAATCAACGTTTACGCTAAACTGGCCTTGTTCACTCAGTTGGCCTGTTAACTGAGTAAAATGGCTTGCCTCAGCAATGCTATTTTTTTTAATTGAGACAAAACTTAATTGGCTTTTGTCGTTGAGTAGCTGCCAGTTTGCCGATGCAACACTTGAAACTAGTAAACATGATAAAGATAAACCTGCTATGGCTAACGTTTTAAACATAATGCACTCCTAAAATAAAAGATTTATACCCGAAAAAATAATACTTTGATCAGTCAAATTGAAAATCACTAGTACGCTGAGGTAAAAAGAAAACGCCCAGTAAACTGATGGTATCACTTGAAATGCTAAGTGCAATTAGAGAATAAATTTAACGCTTTGGAGTAAAGCTAAAAAAACGGCCCATCAAATATATGATAGGCCGATATAGCAAACTGGGGAGAAGCTATCAATACGTTGCATCTTACGATGCATCATCAACAGGATGTCCTACAGGATGAGGACGGCGGCACTTTACCAAAAGCAAACGTAAAAATACAAGCATATTATCGATATTCGAAGCGAATTGACGAACCTCTAACGATTTAATACAAACTGCTGTTTAATTTAACTTTTTTTTAACCTACAAGCTAAAAAAAAAGCGCCTATTGGCGCTTTTAAATAATTCTTTTTAACTGTTGTGTTTACCTATAATAAGGCACCCTTGGCATACTAAATTAATGCGCTTGTTCCCAGTTATTCCCTTCGTCAGCTTCCACTATAAGTGGTACATCTAACTGCGCCGCTTGTGACATCAGCTCACAAATTTGCTTAGTGTATTGCTCAGTACACTCTGTTTTAATCTCAAATACCAATTCATCGTGTACCTGCATAAGTAGTTTAACCGTATTAGGCGCTTGCTGATTAACCCATGCATGTACTGTTAACATGGCTTTTTTAATAATATCGGCAGCCGTGCCCTGCATAGGGGCATTAATTGCTGCACGCTCAGCGCCTTTGCGGCGTGCTCCATTGCGGGCATTTATTTCTGGTAAATGTAAACGGCGGCCAAAAATAGTTTCTACGTAACCATTTTCTGCTGCTTTTTCACGGGTTGTTTCCATGTATTCTAAAACACCAGGGAAACGCTCAAAGTACTTATCAATATAATGCTGTGCTTCATGGCGCGGTACATCAAGTTGACGTGCCAAACCAAATGCCGACATGCCATAAATTAAGCCAAAGTTAACGGCTTTAGCTTTACGGCGCATATCTGATGTTACGGCTTCAAGCTCAACTCCAAATACCTCAGCAGCTGTCGCGCTATGCACGTCTAAGCCATTTGCAAAGGCATTGAGCAATCCTTTATCTTGCGAGAGATGCGCCATAATACGCAACTCTATTTGGCTGTAATCGGCCGCCACAATTTTATATCCGTCAGCAGCAATAAAGGCTTCACGAATACGACGTCCTTCTTCTGAACGAATAGGGATATTTTGCAGATTAGGATCGCTTGAACTTAATCGACCCGTTGCCGTTACCGCTTGATGATAAGAAGTATGCACACGCTTGGTTTGCTCATTCACGATCAGTGGTAATTTATCAGTATAAGTTGATTTAAGCTTAGATAAACCGCGATGCTCAATAATCACTTTAGGTAATGGGTAATCATGCGCTAACTCTTGCAGTACTTCTTCTGCTGTTGAAGGTGCTCCCTTAGGCGTTTTTTTGATAACGGGTAATTCGAGCTTTTCAAACAACAGTACCTGCAGTTGCTTTGGCGAGCTTAAGTTAAACGGTTCGCCTGCAATTTCAAACGCTTCTTTTTCAAGCTCAAGTAGTCGCTCACCTAAACGTTGGCTATGTGCTGCTAACATATTACTGTCAATCGCTACACCGGTGCGCTCAATGTCAGAAATAACGCTGACCAGTGGCATTTCTATATCTTCAAACACAGATTTAAGTTTTTCATCAGCCTCAAGTTTCGGCCATAATACTTGGTGTAAACGAAGCGTAATATCAGCATCTTCTGCGGCGTATGGCGCCGCTTTTTCAAGCTCAATTTGATTAAACGTGAGCTGCTTTTTACCTTTACCAGCAATGTCTTCAAAGCTAATATTTTTATGGCCTAAATATTTAAGTGCTAACGAGTCCATATCATGGCGAGTACCTACGCTGTTAAAAACATAAGACTCCAACATAGTATCAAACTTAATACCATTTAATTCATAGCCAGCATTGGCAAGCACACTTTTATCGTATTTTAAGTTTTGACCAACTTTAGCTTTATTTTCGTCAGCTAATATTGGCCCAAGCTTTTGCATCACAAATTCAAGGCTAAGCTGCTCAGGTGCGCCTGGGTAATCGTGTGCAATTGGTAAGTAGGCGGCTTCCCCAGCTTTTACTGCGAAACTCATCCCTACCAACTGAGCTTTCATATACTCTAGGCTGGTTGTTTCAGTATCAAAAGCAAATAGCTCAGCTTCATTGAGCTGCTCTATCAATGCATCAAATTGTGCTTGCGTTAAAATCGTTTCATAGTGTGCATCTTCAACTTTTGGCAGCTCATTCTCTTGGGTTGGAACTGCTAAATGTGTGTCAGCATCTTTTGGATTGTCTAGTAATTCAGCTAACCAGCGACGAAATTCGCACTCACCGTATAAGGCAATTAATTCGTCTTTATTCGGTGTTTGCAATTTAAAAGTATCAAGATCAGATTCAACTTCCACATCACATTTAATCGTGGCAAGCTCATAGCTTAACGGTAAATGATCAATCGCTTTTGCAAGTTTTTCACCTATTTTACCCTTAATATCAGCAGCATTATCAATTACGCCTTGAAGCGAACCGTACTTTTGTAACCATTTAACCGCTGTTTTAGGCCCACACCCTTCAACGCCAGGAATATTATCTACTTTATCGCCCATTAAAGCTAAATAATCGATAATAAGCTCAGGCCCAACACCAAACTTTTCAACCACAGTGTCGGGATCTGAAATACTGTCGGTCATGGTATTGATCAAAGTGACATGCTCATTAACCAACTGCGCCATATCTTTATCACCAGTTGATACCAGTACATGGCGTTGTTGCTCAGAAGCAATACGTGCAAATGTACCAATCACGTCATCAGCTTCCACACCTTCAATACTAATTAATGGAAAACCCATCGCTTTGATAATGCTGTGCAGCGGCGCTATTTGGGTTCGCAGATCGTCAGGCATTGGTGGACGATTCGCTTTATATTCGCTGTACATGTCATTTCTAAAAGTTTTACCTTTAGCATCAAATACCACCACCATATGTGAGGGATCGTATTGTTTGATCAAACTTTTCAGCATGTTTACCACGCCATAAATAGCGCCGGTGGCTTCACCTTTAGAATTAGTTAAATGAGGTGGCGAATGATAAGCACGAAACAAATATGAAGAGCCATCAACAAGAACAAGCGGGTTTTCGGGGATCTGAGCCATGGTAAAATTGGATCCTAAATACAAAAAAGTAATATGAGTGTAAGCATGCCATAAGGCAGTAAATAAAACGACTGTGAATTAATGTGATTAAGGGCGCTACATTTTTAGCAACTTGTGGATAACTATGTAGATAACACCCACGAGCCATTCATCCGAAACATAGTAAAATGCTTAGATTAGTTTGTAGTTTATTGTTTTATTTAAAAAAAGATAATTCGAGGTTCTTTTTTATTATTTTTTTATCAATGTGGAAAAGGCATTTAAACCGTTACTGGTGTTGTAACCCACTTTGATTATTTACGTCCATTTAAATAACTGGATGAGCATTCTAGCATAATGGATCAAAGATCATAGCGATCCTTTATAATTTTTTTCACCCTTACTAGTTATCAAATGGCATATAGCGCATAACAACTTACTTTGCGGCTAAAAAACCAGCAAATAAATTTTTAAATCGACTGATTCGTCGTGTTAAACTTTATTAAAATGACTTCAATGGAGCAAAATAATATGAAAAATATAGCGGTAATTTTAGCAGGTTGTGGCGTATTTGATGGCAGTGAAATTAATGAAGTAGTGCTTACTTTATTACACATTGAAAAAAACAACGCGAAATATCAGTGTTTTGCACCCGATATTACGCAGCACCATACCCTTAATCACATTACTGGTGAGGAAATGGCAGAGCCGCGTAATGTATTAGTAGAATCGGCTCGCATCACCCGTGGCAACATTAAATCACTAACAGAATTAGACGTTACACAATTTGACGCTTTAATTATCCCTGGCGGCTTTGGTGTAGCTAAAAACTTATCTGACTTTGCTATTAATGGCACTAACGCAAAAGTAAATGACGAGGTACTCAGCGCTTGTAAAGCATTTGCAAAAGCAAACAAAGCCACCGGCTATATGTGTATTGCACCCGCTTTATTGCCATTCATTTATAATAAACCACAAATCACTATTGGTAATGATAGCGACACAGCCGATGTTTTAACTTCATTAGGCGCTGAGCATATTGAGTGTAAAGTGGATGATATTGTTATTGATAAAAACAATAAGCTAGTTACAACGCCTGCTTATATGTTGGCACAATCAATTATGGATGCCGATGTAGGAATCGAAAAACTAGTACGTAACGTATTGGCTATGAGTTAGTCGTAAGGGTTCTGATCGCATTTATATGCCTAATGATCCCGTTTTATCTTGGTAATTTATTGAGTTAGGACAATCATTAGTCGTATTTATAAATAAAATCGACTCTGAGCATTTTATAAATCACTGAGTGGAGTTATAATTGTTCTAAATTCCGTCATTTAAAATCGTGATTGATCACGTTCAAATTGAAGTGGGCAAGGCAAAATGAAAAAACTATCAGCTGCAGCATTACTTGTGCTAGCAACCACCGCATACGCACAGCCATATGATAACTCTATGACTGAAGATGCAATTAAAAAACGTTTAGCGCCTATTGGTGCTGTTTACCTTGAAGGTGAGAAAGTAGCGGTTGCTGCACCTACGGGTCCTCGTTCAGGCGAGCAAGTATATCAAGCAGCCTGTTTTGCTTGTCATGGCACTGGTGCTTTAGGTGCTCCTAAATCAGCTGACGATTGGGCACCGCGCCTTGCTAAAGGTAGTGACACCTTATTAGACCATGCGATCAATGGTTTTAATGCAATGCCACCGCGTGGTACGTGTATGGATTGTTCTGATGATGAAATAAGCGCAGCAATCGACTTTATGACTGCTAACTAAAATTAGCTAGCGCAAAAAGTTTTAAATAAAAGGCTTACTCTTTAGTAAGCCTTTTTTGTTCCTAATTCCCGACTTTTCGCTGCACAATTAAGAAAAATATCTACTTGACGCAAAATGTTAAAAGTGGAACTATAATGATTAATAACTATACAAAACAATTATAACTGGTTAAACATCATTGGAAGATAAACTCACTGTACCTAATAGCGTAGTGCGCCAAAATAAACGACTAAAAGCACTATTAAAGAAGTACAAACATGCCTACCACCTCCACAATGCTCTGATACAATTATCAGAGCAGGCAAGTACTGTTGCCGAATTAACCTTACTCTACCCTGCTATTCATGACATTTTACAAAAGTATGTTCCGAGTAAAAGCTTTTATGTAGTACTGGTTGACCCCCAATCGCAACAGTTGGAATTGTCTTATTTCTCTGATGAAAAAGATGGTATTGCGGTGGCACTTAATCGAGATAATAATTTTGAAGAAGGCGCAACGGGTTACGTTTTCAAGCAAGGAAAAACCACTTACTTTACCAAACAGCAAATGCATGATGCTGCCCAGCAAGGCTTATTTAGAGCATTAGGTACACCTGCAGAACATTGGGTAGGCGTCCCCGTTTACCAAGAAAAAAACATAATTGGCGTGTTAGCCGCGCAAAGTTACGACACACAACAAGGTTATAGTTCGCAACAAATAAACCTGCTTGAGGCCATGTCACTCTATTTAGCCACCGCAATTGAACGGGTTAAAAAACGAGAGTTACTCGAATCAGAAGTAAAACTAAGAACCCGGGCATTAACGCAAAGTAATGACGCATTAAACATTGAAATACAACAGCGAAAAAGTGCCCTGCAACGCCAGCAGATATTATTTAAAATTTCAGAGCTGACAACTCAAGCTAAAAACTTAGATGATGCTTATTTTCAAATACACGAAATAATAAAAACCATTACTTACGCGAAAAACCTTTATATTGCCTTGTATGATAAAGAATCGGGTTGGATCAGCTTTCCTTACAGTGTTGATGAATTTCAAGGCAGCACCCAACCAAGGCGTTTTGCAAAGGGTTATAGCGAACTGGTGATCAGCACCGAAGAAACACAAATAATTCACCCGCAAAGAGCGCAAGAGTTATTAAATAGCGGCATTGTAGAGCGTGAGAAACCAATTGATGAATCCAAGAGAGCCACCAGCTGGCTAGGTGCTCCGCTAAAAACCTCGCAAGGGGTTATAGGTTTAATTGTTTGCCAAGCTTATAATAATGAACACCTTTTCACACACGATGATGCAGAACTGATCACCTTTGTATCGCATCAAATTGCCACGGTATTACAAACAAAATTAGCTTCACAGGCGCTAAAAAAGAGCCACCAAGAGCTTGCTTCACGGGTTGATGAAAAAACTAAAGAATTAAGCCAAGCAAATTTACATTTGCAAATGCAAATTGATGAGCGTAAAAAAATAGAACAACAGCTTTATCACGATGCTCATCATGACTCATTAACTGGCTTACCAAATCGGAATTTGTTTTTAACTCAATTAGAAAAAACCCTACAGTATTATCAACGCCATAGCGATGAACACTTTGCAGTGCTGTTTATTGATCTTGATAAGTTTAAAGATATTAATGATCAACTCGGACATCATGCCGGTGATGAGTTTTTAATTAGTGTTAGCAAATTATTCTCACAATGTATTCGTGAACATGACTTATTAGCGCGTTTAGGCGGAGATGAGTTTGTAGTATTACTGACCCACCTGACTGAGCCAAACCAGGCAGAAGATGTTGCCAATCGCATAATTAAAATTATGCAAAAGCCATTTTGTACTAAAGGTGTGTGTGTACAAAGTGGTGCCAGTATTGGGATTACCTATTCAAAGCAAAGCTATAAACATACCGATGAAATCATTCGCGACGCCGATGCAGCTATGTATTATGCTAAGAATTCAGGAAAAAACCGCTTCGAGTTATTTCACCCACTGCTCACTGAGCCTATGTTGCAACATGAGTCACAAACATTGCATCACCTTGATGTATTACCTATGACGTTTCGTAGTTCAGATATTATCACCTTAGATGAGCATTATCAGTGTGCATCGTTATTTGAGGCTTTTGGTGAACACCCAGTCCTTGGCTTTACCAGCTTTGATATTTTAAAGAAGTTTGCTAATGATAAAGAGCAACATGCCAAAGTTGAATTACAACTCATTCAACAAGCTTATAAACAAGCACAACATGCAGAAATAGCCGTTGCGTTATTGCCTTGCTCAAGCTTACTGTTAGAAGAGCACGAGTTTTCTTTACTAAAAGCGACACTAAAACAGTCGGTAAACAGTGACCAGCTTTGCTTATTATTTGATGAGCAAGAGTTGCGTTATGCCAGTTCGCTGCAATTAGAAAACTTAAAACAACTTAAAAAGAACGGTTACTCGATTGGCTTGAACAATTTCGCAAAAGACAAATGCGAGCTTAATTTGCTGACTGAGATAGAGTGTGATTATTTACTGCTTAGCTCCACCTTTAGTAAGCGAATATTACAGCAAGAATGCTACGATTTGCAGTTGCAGGGGGTGCTTGCTATTACTAAGCTTAAACGTATCAAAGTAATAGCTAAAGGCCCGTCAATATTAAACTTTAGAGCCCTTTTAGATAAACACGGTCTAAACCTATTTGTTGCTAAACAGCACCCGCTAACTAGCGCTATGTCAGCCACACTTAAAAATTCAGAGTTAAAATAACACTAAACATATATTATTGTGGCTTTTTCAGCATCGCTCTTAAGTTGGCAACCCGCGCTTGGCCTTTTTCCATACGCTCAGCTTGGGTGTTAGGCGCTTTTTTGTTTTCAAAGGCTAAGTCATCTTGCGGTAACTCTTGCACAAACCGGCTGAGCTCTGTTTGTGATGTTTCACCAAACTGACGACGGATTTTAGCATAGGTTAAGGTGAGCTCTTGTTGCGCGCGGGTGATTCCTACATACGCAAGGCGGCGTTCTTCATCAACATTATCTTCGTCAATGCTTACTTGGTGTGGTAACAATCCTTCTTCCATGCCCACCATAAATACATAGGGATACTCGAGCCCTTTTGAGGCATGCAAAGTTAGTAATTGTACCGCATCAGCTTCATCTTCTTCTTCGTTACGCTCAAGCATATCGCGCAGGGTCAACTTACTAACCACTTCAGCCAGTGTCATTGGCGGATTATCGGCATCACCTGTTAACATGTCTGTTATCCAACGATACAGCTCCGAGACATTTTTCATCCGCATTTCGGCGGCTTTGGCACTTGGCGATGATTCATACAAGTAAGCCTCGTAATTAATATTACGCACTAAATCTTTAACCGCCTCCAGTGTATCACTGCGCACTGCGTTATCTGAAAGCTCAACCACCCACCTAGCAAACCCTGATAATGCATTTAAACCACGGCCTTTTAATCTATACCCTAAGTCGTTATCAAAGCAGGTCGCAAACAAGCTTTGGTGTTTTTCATTAGCTAAGGTGCCAAGCTTTTCAAGCGTGACCGTACCTATTTCACGACGTGGCGTATTCACAATTCTTAAAAAAGCATTGTCATCATCTTGATTCACCAATAGACGCAAGTAAGCCATGATATCTTTAATTTCAGAACGTGAAAAAAACGACATCCCGCCACTAATTTTATACGGGATACGGTTACTCATTAACGACTTTTCAAAACCACGCGCTTGGTGGTTACCTCGGTACAAAATAGCATAATCTTTATAGCTGGTACGTTTCATAAATTTATGAGAAATAATCTCTGCAACCACACGTTCTGATTCATGTTCTTCATCGCGACAACCAATGACTTTAATTTGCTCACCATAGCCCAACTCACTAAACAGCTTCTTTTCAAACTCATGGGGGTTATTTGCAATTAAGATATTGGCTGCTTTAAGAATGCGCCCAGCACTACGGTAGTTTTGTTCTAGTTTTATTAATCGAAGCCCAGGGTAATCTTTACTTAATAACACCAAGTTTTGTGGACGAGCACCACGCCAAGAGTAAATTGACTGATCGTCATCTCCCACCACAGTAAAGCGTGCTCGTTCGCCTACTAGTAATTTCACTAATTGATATTGGCTGGTATTGGTATCTTGATATTCATCTACTAATAAATAGCGAAAACGCTGTTGCCAACGCTCACGTGATGTAGCATTACTGCTTAAAAGCAGTGTGGGGATCATAATTAAATCATCAAAATCCAGCGCGTTATACGCTCTTAATTGATTTTGATAGCGCGCATAAAGCTGCGCAAATAAAGACTTTTGTGCATCTCGTGCTTCACCAATAGCTCGCTCTGGTAAAATGAGTTCATTCTTCCAGCTACCAATTTGCATTTTTAGCAGGTTCAATAGGTCTTTGTCTTTTTTAAGCTCGTCTTCGGTTAAATCAGCAAGTAATTGATTCGTATCTTGGTCGTCAAACAGCGAAAAACCAGGCTTAAAACCCAGTGTTTTTAACTCTTTTTTGATGATTTCAAGCCCAAGCGTATGAAAGGTAGACACCCATAAGCCTTTAGACTCTTGTTTGCCTAAGGTTTGCAAAACCCGCTCGCGCATTTCTTTAGCCGCTTTATTGGTAAAGGTAACCGCCGCAATATTACGCGCTTGATACTCACATTTCTGTACTAAGTACGCAATTTTGTTGGTGATAACTCGTGTTTTACCCGAGCCTGCGCCGGCTAATACTAAGCAAGGACCACTAATGTACTTTACCGCTTCATCTTGTTTAGGATTGAGTTTCATAACGACCAGCTGATTGCAAAAAGACGGGCAATTTTAACGTAATCACTACAATACGCCTAGCCAATAAGGTAATATTAGTTATTATCATTTTAGGCAACAGGCAAGGGACGACTATGATTAACCCAGCAAAACTTGAAGAAATTGCGAAACAGATCACTAATAACATGCCACAAGGCGTAAAAAACCTGGCTGACACACTTGAAGGTAAAACCAAGCAAGTGTTACAAAATAAGCTTGCCGAAATGGACTTTGTAAGCCGTGAAGAGTTTGATATTCAAAGCCAAGTGCTGATCCGCACCCGTGAAAAGCTAACTGAATTAGAAGCAAAAGTAGCGATACTTGAACAGCAATTATCAGCAAAAACAGACGTAGAATAATAAATATAACGCCATAGACGAACCTGCTTTATGGCGCTAATCACTCAGTTATTCAAATAGCTCGTCCAGCACATAGTAACCCGTTGCTTGTTGCTGCTCTATGCTTACCCTCAGCAATTTATTAGCTACTTGCTCACCGGTAATGGGTCTATACCGTTTGAGGATGCCAAAACGCGTCAGCAGTGGAAGTACCACCTCACCGAGCTTTTCTGCAATTCTAAGCTCTGAACGCTCGCCGACTAATAAAGACGGTTGCAAAATACTCAAGCGTGCAAAGCCAAGCTGCTTTACCTGCTGCTCAAGCTCCCCTTTTATTTTTAGGTAACGGCTCATACTATGCGCATTTGCGCCACTTGACGATACCAAACAATAATGCGGAACAGCGTTATTGGCCGCCATTTGCGCGCAAATAAATTGGTATTCAAAATCAACTTTACGTTGTGCAGCCACACTACCCGCTTGCTTTAATGTGGTCCCTAAGCAAGAAAAGAACACGTCACCTTTGAACAATTCAACATAATGCGTCAAACTTTCAAAATCAATAACATGGCTAATTAATTTAGGGTGGGAAAAGTCTAATTGGCGGCGCGATAAACTCACTACCTGCGAATAGCTAGAAGATGCTAACAGCTGCTGTAATAACTGGCTGCCAACTAAGCCGGTACTGCCGATTATTAGCGCCGTTTTAGCCATATTAAAGGTGACTGTCCGCAGATTTATTTAGTACATGGTGTACTGCTTTTTTATAGCTTTCACACTCTTCTTCGGCACAACTAACTACCGATTCTAAGTCATGCAAATGACCATTTTCTAAGCCATATACCCAACCATGCACCGTGAGTTCCTGGCCTCTTAACCATGCATCTTGAACAATGCTGGTTCGTGATACGTTACGCACTTGCTCAATCACATTGAGTTCTATTAAACGATCCAGGCGTTGTTTTTCTGGCAGAGCATTAAGTTGCTCTAGGTGTTTTTCTTTTACATCACCAACGTGGCGAAGCCAGTTATCAATAAAGCCAAAGCGGTCCTCATTTAGTACCGCTTGCACGCCACCGCAACCGTAGTGGCCAACTACCATAATATGCTTTACTTTTAATACTTCGACCGCGTACTGCATAACCGATAAACAATTATGATCGGTGTGAACGACTACGTTGGCAACATTACGGTGCACAAACAGCTCACCCGGCAGTAAATCAACAATTTGATTAGCTGGCACCCGTGAGTCAGAGCAACCAATCCATAAGTATTCTGGGTTTTGTTGCATCGATAAAATTTTAAAAAATTCAGGGTTCGCTTCGCTCGTTCTTGATGCCCAGCGTTTATTATTTTCTAGTAAGTTATTTAAATTTCTCATTACATCTCTTTTAGGTCGAGGGCGTTTTTAAACTGGCTAAAATTAAAATATTACGGGGTGTTAATTGCTTCTCACAAAATGTATTAACACTGACGTCATAGCCTTGCTGCTGCAAATATAAAGCACGATCGAGCACAAGCCAAACTTCTATTGCTCTTCTAAACACATGTCGAACCAGTTCAACTCGCTCTGTTACTTTTTTTCGCGCCTGCCCAATCAATAAAAACTTATTGTAATCAATATCTTTTGGTAGCTTTAAAGCTTTTTTATCAGCTGCCCAGTTACAAAACGCTGCAAACGAATCTGAAAATATCGCTTTATTTACTGAAGGAACGCTGACATACACTGACTCACCAGTAAGTGACTTTCTTAAGGCATCAAATCCAAGTCGCCACTCCACTTCTGTTTTTCGCACTTTACCTACTCGCGAAGGAGCTGTAACCGTTTCTTGCAGGGCGAGCTTTAAATCTCTGTGGGTTAAATTAAGCCTGCTTTGCTGAGCGTACTCGCTCATCACTTGGTAATTATTATCAGTAAATAAATGATAGCAACAAGGTGAAAAGCTAATTTGTGGTACTTTTGCCGCACTAGCTTGATGCATAAAAGTTTGGTGTAACGCGCCGCAGGCATGTAAAGCGACGGCATGGGTGTGTGGGTTGAAAAAATCCTGAGTATTATCTTTGAGGACATCGGCTTGGCTAAATTGCATTGCCAGTCCCTGCTGCTGAGCACTTTTTTGCCCTTGTTCACACAAATGAGATTGTAGCTCAACGCTGTGGACACTTTGCGCACCATTAAAAGCTAACATTCGTCCTAAATGGCCTTTACCTGCACACCACTCCAATACAGGCTGGCTACTAGCGGGTAATGCGCCAACAAAGTCTTGTAACTGAGTAAACTTTCGACCTTTAATACCATTACTGATCCAAAACGGGTATTCCTTTCGACTGTTGGGAATGGCAGGTAATGACACTAATCGGCTAAGTTGCTCAACAGCGGGAATATAAGATGAAAAAAACTGATAAAGCTGCTCTTGATCAGAGTCTAACTCGGCAACTGCCTGGTCAGATAAAGCGCTTAAGGGTGCATGTAATTCAGGCCAAGGTAAGACGTCAAAATCAAACGCAGTGCATTGCCAATACGAGCGAGTATTCATTAGCAACGAGTCGAGGGCAGAAAATTGCTCAGTTAAGGTCATAACAGCTTAGGATATAAAAAAGACAATTAATTATACCAGCACAATAGCGCCTATTTAAGCGGTTATTTTTTTACCCTCACAGAGCAAGGGAGTTGCTTAACCTTATACCCGCTTTTGTTTAGCCGATTTAAGTATTAAACGTAAATAGAGGGGGATAGAAATAATGCTTATTATAATAGCCGCAATCAGCATCCAAGAAAGCTGCAGCGTTTCTTGCTTTTTATATTTATAAATAAAATCAGCTTTTACTTCATCAAACTTTGTTTGATCAACCTCATATAAATCAGCAATTAAACGCCATTTGGCCATCGACATATTACCCACATTAGTACTCGGTGGAGCAATATAGTCTTTCAGTACCTCTGCCTCATATGCCAGTTGATGGAAGCTGCGATCAGGCGCATAAAACTGCTGGGTAATAGCAATGGCTTCATCCATATTCATTACCGCGTAGCGCCACCCTTTTAAACTCGCTTGATAAAACTTTTCTACCGTATCGGGATGGTACTTAATCATATTGTCGCTGGTAAATAAAATATCCGCGTATACATCCATGCCATAACGTTGTGGACATATAAGTCGATGAGCAACCCCTTGCTGGTCCATATGATAAGGTAAGTCGGTAACATACACTTCTATGGCATCTAGTTTATTTTCCATCCATGCTTGTTGTAATTCATCGCCTTTGTAAACAGCCAGTTTTTCGGTATCAATACCACTGCGCTTAAGCATAGTTAGTAACTCAGAATTACTCTCTTTGCTGACTTCACTTACACGCTTGTTAATAAAATCACGGGCATGAAAAATATCTGAAGTTTCTTTTACCATCCAACAGTAAGGAGAAAACTGTAATATAGCAGCCATGGCAACAAAGGGTTCACCGGCAATACGTCGCTCTAATATACCTGAATGCGCTACACCAAATTGCGCCTCTCCTCGCTCTACCGCACCAAAACTGTTTGGCCGTTTTGGATCGGCAGGAACTATATTGACGTCTAAACCGACCTCATTATAAAAGCCTTTTTGTTTGGCCATATAATAGCCAGCAAATTGAAATTGGTGTGTCCACTTTAGCTGTAGCGTCACTGATTCCTGCGCCATTAAGTGGCTACAAAAAAAGCAGGTGCTAATTATTATTCCTTTAAGTAGCAAAGAAGACTTCCATAAACATGATAATTAATTATAACTATATGTAAAACAGCTAATAAAGCAAGCATCTAGATGAGATGCCTGCTTTGAATAAATTATGCTAGCGCGAGCTTTTCAAGTTTTTCTGCTTGAGGTTGGGTAGTTAAAAACTGAGTAAAACAAGGGTTGTGAGTTTCATCTTGAACACTGTAACCGAGCCGATTTAAGTGCTCATTAAACATCTCATACTGGCTTGGTTCAATCGCAAAACCTGCCAATACATTACCCGTTGACCCGCCATGATTACGATAGTGAAATAAAGTAATATTCCAGTTACTACCCAGCGTATCTAAAAAGCGCGCTAATGCGCCAGGGTACTCAGGAAACTCAAACCGCAGTAAGCGTTCATGTAACTGCTCTGGGGCTTTACCACCAACCATATAGCGTACATGTAGCTTTGCTAATTCGTTATCTGACAAATCGCAAAAGGTATACTTGTTATCTGTTAGACTTTGTTTAAGCTCCTCAAGTTCTGCTAACCCTTGGCGCAGTGCAATACCAACAAAAATTTGTGCCTCGCCAGGCCCCGCATAACGATAGTTAAACTCAGTAATGGCACGCCCACCTAAAGATGCACAAAACTGCTTAAAACTACCGCGCTTTTCATCAATGGTCACGGCTAATAAAGCTTCGTTTTTCTCACCCAGCGCAGTGCGCTCAGCCACATAACGTAAGCGATCAAAGTTTAAATTAGCCCCTGATAAAATAGCGGCTAAATTTAACCCCTTTAAACCCGAGTGCTGAGACCATTTTTTAAGCCCTGCAGTTGCAAGCGCTCCTGAAGGCTCAGCTATAGCACGGGTTGATACAAAAATATCTTGCATGGCTGCACATATTTCATCGTCTGATACGGTAACTACTTCATCACAAAACTTTTGTGCCAGTCTGAATGTTTCGCTACCAATTATTTTAACGGCAACACCATCGGCAAAACTGCCAACGCGATCTAGCTCTACCGGCTCGCCTGCTGCTAAAGCAGCTTTTAAGCAGGCGCTTTCATTCGCCTCAACCCCTATCACTTTGATATCGGGGCGCAGCGACTTAATGTATACCGCCATACCTGCCAGCAATCCGCCGCCGCCAACAGGAATAAATACCACATCTAAATCGTTGAGCTGTTGCATTAATTCTCGGGCAACCGTACCTTGACCAACAATCACATCAGGGTCATCAAATGGCGGTACAAATACGCCGTTTCGCTGCTCAGTTAATTCCAGCGCATACGCCTTTGCGGCATCAAATTGATGGCCATGCAATACGACTTCACCACCCAATGCCCTTACCGCATTAACCTTTATTTCAGGTGTGGTCACGGGCATCACAATGGTGGCTTTGTGCCCTAAGTGTGAGGCACTTAGTGCCACACCCTGGGCATGGTTACCTGCGGATGCGGTGATCACAACCGAGCCTTTAGGCAGCTTATTTAATTTATTAAAAGCACCGCGTAATTTAAACGAGTACACGGGTTGCTGGTCTTCACGTTTTAACCAAACATGATTACCTAATCGTGCACTCAATTCGGCCATTTCACTTACCTCAGTCACCTTGGCTAAAGGCTCCATATTGGCTTGGATAATCGCGCGAAAATAATCGAGTTCTTGAGAAACCATACCTAGCTAAGCTCCTCCAGTTTGGCTAAATCGCGAACTGCGCCTTTATCGGCACTAGTTGCAAGTAGCGCATACGCTTTAAGCGCAGATGATACATAACGATCACGATTAAGCGGTTTATACGCTTGTTTACCACGAGCCAGTTGTTTTTGCTTGCGAGCTTCAAGCTCTTCATCGTTTAGCGCCAGCGTTATTTCTCGAGTGGCAATATCGATGATAATTTTATCGCCGTTTTCAACATAAGCAATTGCGCCACCGCTGGCAGCTTCTGGCGATACATGGCCAATCGATAAACCCGACGTGCCACCTGAAAAACGCCCATCAGTAATTAATGCACACTGCTCTGCCAAACCTTTTGATTTTAAATAGCTAGTTGGGTATAGCATTTCTTGCATACCAGGGCCGCCTTTAGGCCCTTCGTAGCGAATAACCACCACATCGCCGGCTTTTACCTCGCCATTTAAAATCCCTTCTACAGAATCATCTTGTGACTCATACACAACCGCAGTACCTTCAAAGTGCAGCATTTCATCAACAACCCCCGCACTTTTAACAATACAGCCATCAACCGCTAAGTTACCGGCAAGTACCGCCAGGCCGCCATCTTGACGAAATGCATGTTCAACACTGCGGATACAGCCGTTTTCACGGTCGTTGTCACCTTCATCCCAACGGCAATCTTGGCTCATTGCTTTGGTGGTACGAATACCAGCGGGGCCAGCACGGTAAAACTTTTGCGCGGCTTCGTTATTCGGATCGGTTGCATCCCACTTTTTAACCAGTTCACCCATTGTCATACCAGCAACATGGTTAACCGATAAATCAACCAGTCCTGCTTTTCCAAGCTCGCGAACTATCGCCATCATGCCACCAGCACGGTGTACGTCTTCAATGTGGTATTGCGCTGTAGCTGGAGCAACTTTACATAAAAACGGGGTTTTACGTGAAAGTTCATCAATGTGTGACATATCAAAATCAACGCCGGCTTCTTGTGCCGCTGCGAGTAAATGCAATACCGTATTTGATGAACCGCCCATAGCAATATCAACCACCATAGAGTTCATAAATGCGGTTTTATTAGCAATGGCACGAGGCAGTACGTCTTGGTTATCTTTTTGATAATACTCACGGCATAAATCAACAATACGGGCGCCTGCTTCAACATACAGTTGTTTGCGGTCTTTATGGGTCGCAAGCGTGGTCCCGTTACCAGGCAGCGCAAGGCCAATTGCTTCTAATAAACAGTTCATAGAATTGGCGGTAAACATCCCTGAACACGACCCACAGGTAGGGCATGCAGATCGCTCAACTTGCTCAGAGTCGGCATCACTTACCGATTCATCAGCGCCTTTAACCATAGCATCAACCAAATCGAGCTTAATATCGATATTCGCTAATTTGGTTTTACCTGCTTCCATTGGGCCGCCCGATACAAAAATAACCGGAATATTTAAACGCAGCGCCGCTAACATCATTCCAGGGGTGATTTTGTCGCAGTTAGAAATACAAATCATCGCATCGGCACAATGGCCGTTCACCATGTACTCTACCGAGTCGGCAATTAAATCACGTGATGGCAGTGAATAAAGCATACCGCCGTGTCCCATGGCGATGCCATCATCGATAGCAATGGTATTAAACTCTTTTGGTACACCACCGGCTTGAGTAATGGTTTCAGCCATCAGTTCACTAAGCTGATTAAGATGCACATGCCCCGGTACAAATTGCGTAAATGAGTTCACAACAGCAATAATTGGCTTACCAAAGTCGGTATCTGTCATGCCTGTTGCACGCCATAATGCTCTTGCGCCTGCGCGTTTACGCCCTTCAGTGGTGGTTGCACTTCTTAATTTAGCCATAGTTACCTCAGTGTTTGCCGCAATTAATGCGGGCATTCCTCATTCTAAAAATTGATGAATAACCAAATAGTCAGTTACTCGTAAAATTCGTTAAATTTATTTTATACAGCCTGTTGCTGTAAGCTTTGTAGCGTCACGTGTTTCACATCAACCAATTTATTTAACTGGCTGGTAAGCAAGTAAATTGGTTTATCACTATCAACCGTCATCGCCATATTATATTGACCATCGTCCATATTGAGCTGTAAGTGAGTTAAATCAAAACCACGATGACGCACGACACGTAAAAAGCGCTCGATTGCGACACTTTGACTTTTTAAGGCAATAGTTAAGTTGTGTTTCATTGTGCTTTCTCCGTCATCATTTCATCGTTAGCAGCCCCAGGTGGAACAAGTGGCCATACGTTTTCTTTATCATCGATACAAGCATGAACAATATAAGGTCCATCGCTATTTAATAAAGCAGTGATTGCATCATCCACTTGGTTGGCATGGGTAATTGTTTGCCCAGGAATGCCAAACACAGCAGCAAGTTGTACAAAGTCAGGGTTGTCTGACAGGTTAGTTTCGCTGTAACGCCCTTCAAAAAATAGCTCCTGCCATTGGCGCACCATACCTAAGCGCTGGTTATCAAGTATCAGTATTTTTACTGGTAAATTATTACGGCGAATAGTGGCAAGCTCTTGAATGTTCATCATGATTGAACCATCACCTGAAACGGTGATCACAAAGTCATCTTTACGCGCGATTTGTGCGCCTATGGCGGCAGGTAAACCAAACCCCATAGTGCCTGCACCACCACTGCTCAAATGGTTGCAAGGGTGGCTAAACTTCATGTGCTGAGCTACCCACATTTGGTGCTGGCCTACATCACAACACACCACACTAGTGCTTGGCATACGCTGGCTAAGTTGATTAAGTAAGTAAGGAGCAAATACTTTTTCACCAGGGTAGTCGTAGCGCCACGCGTGTTTGACCTTCATTTGTTTACTATGATCGCACCACGCTTTTGGTGTAACCACGCACTCAAGTGCAGGGAGAGAAGTTTTTAAATCAGCAATTAATGACGCTTTTGCGGGTTTACGTTTTCCTACCTCGGCTGCATCTATGTCTAAATGAATCACTTTTGCTTTTGCAGCAAACTTAGCTAAATTGCCCGTTACACGGTCATCAAAGCGTGCGCCAATACACACTAATACATCACATTCTTGCACCGCTAAATTAGCTGCTTGACCGCCATGCATGCCTAACATACCTAAATCATATTCGTAATCAGGTAACACACTGCCTAATGCTTTAAGGGTTGAAACCGCAGGCATTTGCGTTTTATTTAAAAACTGCATTAACTGCGCTTGTGCTCCAGCAGCATGGACCCCGCCACCAACATAAGCAACAGGCTGTTTTGCTTCACTGAGTAATTGGTTGGCAATAGCGACTTGATTTAAATCTAGTTGGGGCAAGTATTCATCTGCCGCTAACCAAGGTTTAAAAGGCACCTGCGCCATTTGAATGTCTTTGGGGATATCAACCAAAACAGGGCCTGGTCGACCGCTTTGCGCTAAATGCATCGCCTCTTGTAATATTTCGGCTAAATCTTCTGCTCGCTCAACCATATAACTGTGTTTAGTACATGAAAGCGACATACCCAACACGTCTATTTCTTGAAAGGCATCAGAGCCAATCGCCGCTGTCGGTACTTGTCCGGTGATGGCAAGTAAAGGCACTGAGTCCATCATGGCATCAGCCAACGCGGTAATTAAGTTAGTAGCCCCCGGACCAGATGTTGCTAAACATACACCTAAACGGCCAGTACTGCGTGCATAGCCCACCGCAGCAAATCCTGCGCCTTGTTCATGGCGAGTGAGGTAATGTTTTACAGGCGCACCATACAGCGCATCGTAAATGGGCATAATAGCACCACCTGGGTAGCCAAATACTTCATCTACGCCGTGTTTGGCGAGTAAATCAATTGTTAGTTCTGCGCCTGTCATTAGTAAATCCTCATTCCTGTGTGACAACCCGTTAAAATTTAATCTTAAAACTAAAAAGCCCCCCGGACGGTTAAGTGCGGAGGGCTTTTCAATGCTTAGTTTTTTAAAGCACTACGAAGCCCTCGCGGGAATAATCACCACGATAATAATCAGGACTAGGTTTAGTGCGTTGTTAAGCATAAAATTTAATACCATTTAATATTCTGTAATTACGAAACACGTGTTTCGCTGTCTTTTTATATTAGTACCGCGCTCAGGGCACTAAGTCAACACCAAATTCAATCCAAAATAATTATAAAAACACGCCAACTTAGGTTTTAAAATCCAATTTATAACATTCAAGTGAATTTTTTATCCCTTCATTTCAGTTAAGGAAATTCACTATTCTTATAATGGTGAATTATAGTTTGATTAATTTTTAGCAAACCGCTGTATTTTATAGCTCATAAAATAAAATAAATTGACTTCTTAAGCGTTTCTTAAGTGTGACGTCCTAGCATAACAACGTTCACTAAAAAGAGATGTGTTATGAATTCAATTTTCAAACTCAGTAAGCAATCGCAAGCAAACACCAAAAAGCGCTTTTACTTTAACTGCAGCGCTAATGCATTTGTTATTTTAATGGCATGCTATTACGGCTTAATCATTAATATTCCATTTATGCATGGTGCGTTTAGCGCTATTACTTCGCTGCACACATTTTCGTGGTTATTTCTATTCTCTGTGCCGCTACTACTTGTGTGCTTGTTAATTATATTTTTTTCTTTGGTGTCTGTTCGCGGGTTATTAAAACCAATCAACTATTTGCTACTTATGCTCTCAAGTGCCGCGCTCTATGGTTCGTTAAACTATGGTGTAGTATTTGATTATTCAATGATACAAAACGCAGCAGAGACAGACTCTAGTGAAGCGTTAAGCTATTTAAACTTGCAACTTATTGGCTTTTTACTGCTTTTTGGCGCTTTACCTGTCTTTGTTTTGAGTCGGATAAACGTAAACTGTGCCCGTCCACACAAAGAAATACTCAGTCGCATTAAATTGCTACTGGCATGCGCTGCATTGATTGCTTTAGTGATAGTAAATTTTTACGCCGATTACGCGGCAACAGGTCGAAATAACCGTATATTGAAAAAAGAAATCATTCCATTTCAATACCTCTCAAGTGGCTATAAATATGCACGTGATCAGCTGCTTTACAGCGATATTAAATTTAAAAATATTGATACCACACCAACTTTAGCATCGCCAAGTACAACACGAGTTACTGTCATAGTAGTAGGTGAAACCGCACGAGCTGAAAACTTTTCCTACCAAGGCTATGAGCGCAATACCAACCAATACACACAAAAACATAATGTCACTTATTTCGATAATGTATCGTCGTGTGGCACGGCCACGGCAGTGTCAGTACCGTGTATGTTTTCACTGCAAACTCATGCCAATTTTTCTCGTTTAGACAGTGATAATCAGCAAAACGTGATTGATTTGATACAGCAAGCAGGCGCAGATGTCTTATGGGTTGATAATAACAGTGGCTGTAAAAACGTCTGCTCGCGCGTACCTACCATTAATATTGATACCAAAGCATCCGGACTATGTGATGGTAAATACTGTTTTGATGAAGCGTTGCTAGCCCCACTAAAGCACAAGCTTGCTAACTTGAGTCAGGCTAATACGCTTATAGTGCTGCATATGATGGGTTCACATGGCCCTACTTACTTTAAGCGCTACCCTGAAAAATTTAAACAGTTTAGTCCAACCTGCGACCGCAGCGATATTCAAAACTGTAACGCAGAAGAACTGGTTAACACCTACGACAATACAATTGCTTATAGTGATTTTATCAACGCTCAAGTTATTGAACAGTTAAAGGCACTACCGGCCAATATTGATAAGCAATTACTGTATGTGTCGGACCATGGCGAGTCGCTCGGTGAAAATGGTGCGTACTTACATGGCTTTCCCTATGCATTTGCACCAACAGCTCAAACCCATGTGCCTCTTTACATCTGGGCTGATGAGCATAATCAGCGCATTACAGCCAAGTGTCTCAACAATTTAAATAGCACTTTAGCGCAATCACACGATGCTATTTTTCATACCCTTTTAAACTTAACCGGTGTTGCGAGTAAAACCTACCAAACCTCTGAAGATTTACTCGCGTCATGTCAAACGATTAACCATAGCGAAACTAAAATATGAATAATAAAACCGTTATAAAACGCCAAGGCCTAATGCGGCTAATTTTTACCTTAAGCCATACATTTAATGGCCTAAAATGGATGAGCCGATTTGAGGCTGCTTTTCAGCAAGAGTTGGTTTTATTTAGTTTGCTAGGCGTATTTGCCTGCTTGCAAGAAATTACTTTAAGTAGCAAATTAATATTGATTGCCAGCTTATTGTTTGTGTTATTTGCTGAGTTGGTCAATACCGCAGTCGAAGTGGTGGTTGATCGCATCGGTAGCGAATATCATGAACTATCAGGCCTAGCTAAAGACATCGCTTCTGCCAGTGTCTTTATCGCCATGCTCATCACCGTTCTGCTTTGGTGGTCTGTTTTATGGGCTTAATTAGCCGAAGTAAAAAAAGCATTAGTGCTACTGTAGGTCATGGTGGTGTTTTTTCTCAGTCTATGAAGCTTTTCACGAATCGCCTTGAGTTCATAACAAAGTGAACGCGCTTTGACTAATTTTGGCAACATGGCCTACAGCAATAATTGGTATCAATAGCGCTTTTAATCTGGCATTTTTACGTTACCTATATAGTAAACTAAGTTAGTATTTATAAAACAACTTAAACATGGCTAGGATTTTTTATGAAAGTGTCATTGCGTATCAGTCATTTATTGATAGCGTTCGTTTTTTTAGCATTTAGTGTCAATGGCTATGCAGCTCCCGCTCTATTCAAAATAGAAAAACAAGGCGCTAGTTCGTATTTATTTGGCACCGTGCATGTAGGTGATGCCAGCATGAAAGGGCTACCACAAAAAGTGACTTACGCACTGGATAATAGTAAGCAAGTGGTTGTTGAAGTGGATATTAGTAAGCTATCACCTTTACAAATGCAGCAACGCTCTATGCCATATATGCTACTTAATAACGGGCGCACACTACAGAGTGAGCTGTCGACAGAAAATTATCAGCTCCTGAAAGACTACTTTGCTAAAAAGTCGATTGATATTACCATGTTCAACAGCTTTAAACCTTGGGCTGTGATGTTAACCATGATGCAAATTGAGTTTCAAAACGCAGGTTATTCAGATAAAAATGGTATTGATAAGCAGGTATTAGATTATGCCCAACAGCATAATATAAAAATTGCTGAGCTTGAAACTATAGAGCAGCAACTACAAATGTTTAATGGGTTAGAGTCATTAAGCAACGCTATGATGGCAGAAACCTTTGAACAACTCAGTGATATTAATACCTACTTTATTTCCCTAGTAAATGCATGGAAACAGGGCGATATGAAAACCCTAACCAGCTACTACCACACCAGTTTTGATAACAGCCAATACGGCCAACAAAGCGAACAAGTGATGCTAATTGAGCGTAATAATAATTGGGTCACTCAGCTCACCCCAAAACTTGAACAAGGCAATATTTTTATAGCTGTAGGTGCTCTGCATTTAGTTGAGCAACATGGCTTAATTAAACAACTGCGCGACCAAGGATTCACGGTGACTCAGTTATAAACAAGCTTATATAATCGACTCACTATGAGCCGTATGCTGTTCATAGTAAGTTGGTTTAAAATCTTCCATTTTTAAGGTGTGCTCAATCCCTTTAATGGTATCTGCTGCATGATGATTTACATAAATAACGGTACTCGTTTTTGCAGCACACACCTTTTCTATCAGCAGTAAAACGCGTTGACGATTTGCCTCATCAAGCCCTAAACATGGCTCATCTAAAATAACTAATGCAGGGTGTTTAACCATTGCGCGTACAATCAATAATAGGCGCTGATCGCCATACGATAGTTGGGTAAAAGCGCAATTTGCTTTATCGCTTAGGCCAATTAATGCCAGCCACTGTTTCGCTAATCGCGTTTGTAACTCGCTGGCTTGTTGATATAAACCAATACTATCGAAAAACCCAGAGATAACAGTATTGAGCGCCGAAATACTCACTCTATACTGTAAATGTAAGGTATTAGAGATATAACCAATATGCTGTTTTATATCCCAAATACTCTCTCCTGTGCCACGCTTGAAACCAAACACCTCAATCTCATTGTTATAGCACTGAGGGTTATCACCGGTGATTAAATTTAATAAACAGGTTTTTCCTGAGCCATTCTTGCCGGTAAGTTGCCAATGTTGGTGTTGCTTAATTGTCCAGTTTAAGTTTTCAAAAATAGTCTGTTCACTATAACGTACATGCGCATCAGTAAGCTTAACGAGTGGCGCGTTTGCATTTGAAATAAAAGCGGGTTCGGGTGAGTTGGGAATAGTTACAGGCGTGTGTTCTAAATGCAGTAACTTAAATAAATCGGCTCGTTTTGCTGCACATGGTTTTGCTAAGCTATGTTGTAAAAGACCCTTGCTCACATAAGCAAAGTGATCAACAAACGCAGGAATTTCATCAACACGGTTTAGTACAAACACAAAGCAAGTGTGCGTACTCAGTTGCTTTAATAGGCGGTTTAACTGCCTAGCCGATTCAGTGTCTAAGCCATCAAATGGTTCATCAAGCACAACTAAATCACTATTAGCAGACAGTGCTTTAATCAATAATAATTTACGTGTTTCACCGGTCGATAAATCAGTAAAATTACGATTAAGTAAGGCATCAAAATTAAGAGCAGTAATTAGCTGTTGACATAAATCGCGATTAATTTCAGGCGCAGAAAAGAGTATGTCGGTTACTTTTTGTGGTTTATCACTTTTGCGATTAGCGCTTAATAACTGCTTTTGTAAATCACTTGAAACTAACTGTAGATTATTAAAAGTACTATGGCGTTGCCCACTTTGTTGCTTGGCTTCACCAATAAGCGTAGCCCCAAGCGCAGATTTACCGGCGCCATTGCCGCCAAGCAATACCCAGTGTTCCCCCTGTTTTACTTGCCAAGTTAAATCCTTAATATAATACCGATTATTGCCACCGGTGGATAAATAACCATTAAATTGCTGAAGTAAAATTGAGCGCACACTAGCTACCAAAATAAGTCTTAAAAATTCAAATTAACGTACAAAATAACAATTAGGCAAGTGAGATTTAATCAACCTCTGTTAGAAGAGCATCGTTTAGTGCCGCTATTATACTTTGCTGATCTATGGGTTTATGAATATGACTTATTGCTCCACAAGCTTTAGCGCGAGCTATATCACTATCAGAAGTGTTTGCGGTAACCACAATAATGGGTCGTGTTTTGTCTTTTTCATGCAGCAGCTTTGTGGCTTCAAAGCCATCCATAACCGGCATATTTAAATCCATAAATATAACATCATAGCTATTTTCAGCTGCCATTTCACAAGCGACTTTGCCATTTTCAGCCGATTCAACCTGTATGTTCAAAGAACTTAATAACTTTGTTAGTACCAACATGTTGAGCGGGTTATCTTCAACCACTAAACACTTAAGATCATCAGGCAAGCGCGTTGGCATAGTTTCGCTTGTGTCCATCTCTAATGGTAGGCTCAAAAATACAATGGCGCCTTGTGGGTGGTTATTATCAAAACGAATGTCGCCATCAAGCGCATTAACAATATATTGCACGCGGGTAAGCCCTGTTCTGAGGCCTTGAAAATGGTTACTTTGTTGATTGTTATCTAATTCGAGCTGACCAACCGGGTGGCTAAAGCCACAGCCACTGTCTTTTATGCTTAACTCTAACTGATGGTTATTGAGCGTAGCAATGACGGTGACCTCTCCTTGCTCAGTAAACTTTAATGCGTTATTAAGTAGTTCAGAAACAATTTGCTGTAGGCGTGCGTGATCTACAATCACCGCGCAATCTAAGCTCGGCGCTAACTCGGTAATTAGCTTTAACCCTTTCTCAGTACAGCCATATTGATACACCGCCAGTACTTTGTTCAAGGTGGTCAGTAGATTGTCTGAGGTTGGCTTTAACGACCAGCGATTTAAACTAAGCGCTTGCAAATCTTGAAGTTCATCTAGCATTGCTAGCAACCGAGTTGAACAGTACTGAGCTTGACGCTTAATTTGTTGTTGCGAGCTGGGAATGCTTAACTCATTTATAGAACTAATTAATCCCTGTAACGGGGTTCTAAACTCGTGACTGGCGCGTGCAATAAAATGTTCTTTATTCTGACTGACTTGCTCGGCAAATTCTTTTTGTTGTTGATACTCAAGCAGGGTCTGCAAAACTTGCCTTTCCATTGGCATAAACACAAACCTTAACTCTAGAAACAATAACGCTAGAGTCAAAAACCAACACAACAGCTCAATATTGGCAACCCAATTAACCTTTGTCACCGCTTGCTGCTCAAATAAGCTCACCGCTGTGTCTAATTTTTTTAATAATGCTTCAACCTCACCTACAGAAAACACCACCGGATCCGCTTGTTCTTGTTGGGTCAGTAATTTTTTTGCTTGTTTTATAAAACTAGATACCTCGGTATCTAAGCTACTTGGGGCGGCATAATATAAATCAACTAAAGCAGCATTTAAATAAATCGCCTCACCTTGCTCATTTTTAGTGAGTAAAAAAGTATGTCCTTGTTCGAATAGCCCAAGTGAGTGGGCTAAAGATTTCAGGTGCTGTTCGTTGTTAGCTGTTTGATTAATTAGCGCATTACTATGCCACGCAATTTTTTGTGACAGCATACGTTGCTTACCTGCTATATTGATAATTTTCGCATCGTATTTTTGCACAGAAAAGACGTACTGCATGAGTAATGCGGATAAGGTGATCAGCAAAGCAATAGCAATTAATGCCCACCGATAACGCTTGCGAATACTCTTTACAATATTAAACATAAACCAAGCTGCTTTTTATTTTCACTTTAGTCTAACTGTAGCAAGTTAATCAGTTAATTCACTAATTATTAGATATAAAAAAGCCCAACTAAAAAGCTGGGCTACTTACAATATCATTAACGATTTTCTAAGCGGTTATAATCAAACATACCAAATTCAACCCCCCGATACTGGCGGGCAACGTGATGTAATATATCGCTGTATTGCCAAAACTGAGGGTGCGTTCGACGAATCGCAAATTTGGACTTTAAAGCCCGATAATCCGCCTCTACTTGCATAAGCGGTAGCTGCTCTGCAAATGCAGCAACTTGTTGCGGGTTATTTAAATACCAAATTGCTGATGGGTAATCACCAATAAAACCTGGCACAATTGTCACGGTATCTTCTTCATAAGCACGCTGGCCGTCTTCGTTTAATAAGCTTGAAATATTATAATGGGCGTTATGATGAATAATCGTATAAGCCTTGTGCTCATCTTGCTCTTTTACTAACACATACGATAGCTGCGGGAGTAAGTTAATAGCTTTAGCAGGCATGGAATTAATTGCACTTAATGGTGCAGGAACTTTTTTATAGTCATAACGAGGACTCAATACCGGCTCAAGCGTTTGTTTAATTAATCCATATAACTCTGATTGTGGCTTATCAGTTTGGTAATTAATACCACTGGGCTGACTAAACTCACGGTTATTTTCGAAAAAGGTCGATAGACTTGGCGGTGATTTACGATACCAACTTTGCTTAATAGCTTCGCGTTGTGACTCGGGTAATAACGCAAGGAAGTTTTGCTCACCTTCCAAGCGTAAAAAATCCATATATAAACGCGTTATTAATTGATGGCCAATATTGCCATACACATCAAAGCCTGCCACCAGTAAGTAGTGAATGCGCTCAAACAGTGCGTAGTCAAGTACCCACATTGTTTTAGGTTGCTGACCAATAAGCCCTTTTACAACTGTTGCACTATCGAAATGACGAAAAATTGTCAGCGCCGCATTTTGGTTATGCCCTTCCCCTTTCCACAATAAATCCGTGGTTAAGTGCTCGCCATTTTTGAACATTTTATTAGCTAGCTCTACCTTCGCTTGTAAGTAACGTTTTTCACGAACTGAATATTTTACCCAGTTAGAAATAGGTAGCGCATTGCTCTCTTCTGCGGCTGGTAACTCTAATGCGTCTTCATGTTGCATTAGCATTTTACCAACCTCTGGAGTTGCCACTTTTTTAGGATCGGCAAATGCCACCCAAAAATGGTCATTAATTACGTTCAATGCAATTTGACCACGGCAAACAGGCCCTTTAATGAAGCCCATAATAATTAACTCAGCTTCATCGAGCATAAATTGATATTTAGCATCAATAGGCAATGCTTCAAAAGTTTTAAATGGGTTTGAGGCAAGTGCTGGCTCATAGCTGGGTAAACTAGATACTGTGTATTTTGGTGCGATGAACTGCTGATATAAGCGTGTTAACTTCTCATCCGTTAACTTAAGTGGCAAATGCGTTTTTGACAAAATAGTTGAACGGTCGTGAAGCAGTCGATAATAAACACGCTCAACGTTTGGCTTATCATAAGGACGACGAGCGTTAATTAACTTAATATCTTCACCCGGAGGGGTGCTTGAGCGTACCAACTTAAAAAAGTTTGGTGATTGCGCATCACTAAAATAGATGTGCGCTAAAAACCAATGTTCATAAATATAACGGGCTGATAACTGATACTTCAAACCATCTTGATTTAAAAATGCTTCCCAGTTTTTTACCTTTGCAAGCTCAGTAGCTGATGGCGGCTTAATATGCGCCATTTTCCCGCCTTTTTTAATCCAATTTTGTAAGTGCTGAAATTCAGCAGCCGACACACCAGGTAAACCATAAGGCATACCCGCATGCGGTTGCTCATCCGCTAATTGATCAAACTCACCCATGGTCGCACAACTTTGGTTGCGGCTAAGCGAAAAATCAAAGCGCTCATCTAATACTTCATCTTCTGGCAAAGGTGAACTTTGCTTTAATACCAACGTATTAAATAACACACTACCCGCTAAATTGGCTTCTTCATTTTGTGCTCGCTCGTTTAATACCGGGCTAAACTCTTTATCACGCCATTGCTCAGTGGTAGTTGCATCAAATAATAATCGGCTCGGCGTTGAGGCTAATAACCGAGTACCATCGTACACCAGCTCTTTACTTAGCCCTCTATCTATTCCCTCAGGAGACGACAACTTTAATTGGCAAGGCGCATCATAACAACCATGGCAAACTACGCAGCGAGTATCTATTACAGGCTTTACATGCTGAAGAAATTCGGCGCCATCACCACTATTAGCGTCAACAATACGCGCTTGTGTTTTTTCGGGACCAAACAGCTCGTTATAATGCGCATTCCCTAAGTAGGCACAGCCACTTAAAATAATCAGCACAAAGGTACTTATAATGACCTTCTTCATTACTCTGCCTCGTCGCCTAAATCGAATGTTGGCATCATATCGATTTGAGGTGACACAAACGTTAGATCATCAGCAGTAGTCACTGTAGCGCTTAATAGAGGGCCTTGAGTAAGCGTTAGTTGAGCGTCATGCTCGCTTTGCTCTACGCTTGAAAAGCTTGAATTGATAGTATTCAACTCATATTCCGTAATGCTTATGCCAATACTACTATCAGCACTGGGGTTTTGGCATAGCTGAGTCAGTAGTTCATCGCTTAAAATAACTGAAATTTCTAAGTCAGGCTGCGCTAAGTCACGAGTACTGAGTGTTTCATCTAGAATAAATAAAGGAAGGGTTAAATTGCTATCTTGTTCAAGTTCCATAGGACTCTCTGCGCTACTGACTATTTAATTATTACCTATTATAACAACGTTCCAACTTAAATAACGATAAACACGCTTTAAAATAGCCTAGTTATTTTTTAAGCAGCGGTATCAATGCTGTTTTAAACTTCGTTACCACAACAACAGGAACGCTAAATTTCACTCACTGAAACCTGCAGCATTACAGCAATTGAAAGCTCAACGATGGTTGCTACAAAGCACCGATGCCTGATGTAAGTGCGCCAACTTTATGCTTTATCCTCTGGGTTCGATAAAACTCAACCCAAGTGACAGTGTTAAAATTAACACCTAACTGCTTTACCTAAAACCTGAAACCTCGCACCTGAAACCTGTACTTTATTGT